>CANQVW010000010.1 GCA_947627395.1 uncultured Bacilli bacterium
GATGGAACAAGAAAAGTCTTTACCTGATGCTGTTATTGCTTGTGTCGGGGGTGGATCAAATGCCATTGGTAGTTTTTACCATTTTCTTGAAGATCAACAAGTAAAACTCATTGGTTGTGAAGCTGCGGGTAGAGGAATAGATACTTTTGAAACAGCAGCGAGTATCAATACTGGAAAAGTAGGAATCTTTCATGGAATGAAATCTTACTTTTGTCAAAATGAATATGGACAAATTGCTCCTGTATATTCCATTTCCGCAGGTCTAGATTATCCTGGAGTTGGACCTGAACATGCTTATTTACATGACATAGGTCGTGTGCAATATGTTGCCATTACCGATGAAGAAGCAGTTACTGCTTTTGAATATTTATCTAAAATGGAAGGAATTATTCCCGCAATCGAATCTGCTCATGCGGTTGCTTATGCAATGAAATTAGCACCAACGATGACCAAAGATCAAAAAATTGTCATTACCATTTCAGGTAGAGGAGATAAAGACTGTGCATCCATTGCAAAATATAGAGGGGAGGATATCCATGAATAAATTACAAGAAGCTTTTTTACATCATAAAGCATTTATTCCATTCATCACTTGTGGGGATCCATCCTTAGAAGTGAGTAAAGAAATCATCATCACGATGGCCCATCAAGGAGCAGACATCATCGAACTTGGAATTCCTTTTTCCGATCCAACTGCAGAAGGAGAAACCATTCAAAAAGCAAGCTATAGAGCTCTAAAACAAGGGGTAACAACCGATAAAATATTTCAAATGGTAGAAGATGTTAGAAAAGAAATTACTACACCTCTTGTATTTATGACTTATGCCAATGTTGTTTTTTCTTATGGCATAAAAAAATTTCTATCTAAGTGTCAAGCTTATGCTATACAAGGACTCATTTTACCAGATGTACCTTATGAAGAAAAAGATGAATTTGAACCGATATGTCAGGAATATGGAGTTGATTTTATTTCCTTAATTGCGCCAACATCTGCCCAAAGAATTGAAAAAATTGCGAAGGAAGCAACAGGTTTTATTTATGTTGTTTCTAGTTTAGGAACAACAGGAGTTAGAAAAGAAATTAAAAGTAATGTAAAAGAAATTGTAAAAACCATTAAAACAATAACCAATGTTCCTTGTGCTGTTGGTTTTGGTATATCTACTCCTCATCAAGCCAAAGAAATTGCATCTTTTGCTGATGGAATTATTGTTGGATCTAGGATTGTTGAAATGATTGAAGAATATAAAGATCAGTCTCCTGAAAAGGTCAAAGAATATGTAAAAAGTATGAAAGATGCTATTGCTAACCTATCTTAAATCAATGAATCAGAATGAAAAGAAATGATGGATAAATGTTTCTTTTTGTTCTGTTTTTTTGTTTACTTTAGAATTCAAAATAGATAATAAAAATGTTTATTTTATCTTTTTTTTAAACTTATAAAATGGTATAATAAGGAAAGAAAAGAAGGTGAAAATCATGGATGAAATTATTGAACAAATTAAACAAAAACTAAAAGAAGAAAATAAAGAAACTTTACATGATTTATTATTGACGTATCACCCTTATGATCTTGCCCAAGCTTTTGCTCATTTAGATATCGAAGAACAAGAACAAATCAAACAAATCTTAAATCCATCCGAACTTTCATTGATTTTTTCTTACTTAGATGTTGAAGATAGTCTTCCTATTTTAGAACATTTCAATGAACAAGATTCCGCAAATATTATTTCGCACATGGATCCTGATGATGCAACCGATTTGTTTCAAGCATTAGAAGAAGAAGATCAAAATAAAGTATTTCATCATTTAAATCAAGAGGCTGCATCTGATATCAAAGAATTAACGAGATATCAGGAATCTATGGCTGGATCTATTATGACCAATCATTATTTTTCCATATCAAATTCCATGTTAGCCAAAGATGCCATGAAAAAGTTAGTGAAGGAATCTAGTGAACAAGAAGTGATTGATGTTCTTTTTGTTACGGATCTTTCGCATCATTTAAAAGGAATTCTTTCGTTACAAGATTTAATTATTGCTTCTAAAGAAGAACCCATTCAAAAAATCATGAAGAAAAACTATAAATTCATTCAAGCAAATGATTCCATTTATAAGGCTGCTTCTTTAATTAAAGAATATCATTTAAATGTATTACCTGTTTTAAGGAAAAAAGAACTCGTTGGAATTATTACCATTGATGATGTCATTGATTACATTGATGATGAAACCACAGAAGATTATGATAAACTAGCAGGTTTAAGTGGAAAAAATACCAATGAATTTTTATCTATGTTTCGCTCTCGTTTACCTTGGCTTTGTATATTACTTTTACTAAGTTTTTTAGTATCTACTATTTTAGGTTTTTTCGAAGATATCATTGCTATTGCCACTTCCTTAGTTTTCTTTCAATCTCTAGTGTTAGACATGGGTGGAAATGCAGGAACACAGTCCCTAGCAACTACGATTGTCAGCCTTTCTAAAAATGAGTTAGATCAAAAGAAAGAAATTCATCGTCACCTACAAAAAGAATGGATGACAGGATTCATCAATGGAATCCTCTTAGGAATTGCTAGTTTTGTTGTTACTTTGATCTTTATGTCAATCAAACACACCCAAGATCCTAAAATCATGATTTCTTTGATTGTCGCTCTTTCTATGATGTGTGCCATTACTTTATCAAACTTTATTGGTAGTTTTATTCCTATTGTGTTACAAAAAATTCATATTGACCCTGCAGTTGCATCAGGTCCATTTATTACCACATTAAATGATATGTTTGGTGTAGCACTTTATTATACACTTGCTTATTTGATTTTGGTCTTAGGAGGAGTCATATCATGATAGAAAAAGAGAATTTTTTTGAAATGACCGTTGCTAAACAAAATCAATTCTTAAAAGATGCATCAACAATCGATAAAAAGAAATTCTTTACTTCCTTAACGATTGAAGAATGTCAAACATTTTTTTTAAAACAAAATAACGATCAAACGTATAGAATCATTCAAAATAGAATACAATATCTTTCTTATCTTCCAATATCTAAAAGATTAAAAATATTATCTAAAGTATCAAGTTCACATAAACTTTTCTTTTATAAACAAATAGATCCATATACAATTCGAAAGATTCAAAAGAAAAAGAATACTTGGATGAATATGCATCCAAAAGATATGGCAAATGAATTTGAAAAAATGGATGAAAAAGAAAGATTCAATTTCTACCATTTTTTAGATGCTAAAAACTTGTCTCATGTTTTTGAAGAATTAGAAGAAGAAGACGCAGCATCCTATATTACTGAGTTAAGCAAAGAAAAAGCAAGAGATGTCATTGAAAACTTAGATGTCGATGATGCTGTAGATATCATCAAAGAATTAGAAGAAGAAGATCAAACAAAATATTTATCTTTAGTTAGTGATGAAACCAAAGAAGAATTAACTACTTTATCACAATATACAGAAGATGAAGCAGCTAGTTTAATGGATACTAATTTTATTTCCCTAGATGGAATGATGGATGTGAAAGAAGCCATGAAAGTTTTGTTTGTTGAAGCAAAAGAAGCCTCAGTTGTTCATACTTTGTTTGTTTCTTTAGATCATCAATTTTTAGGTGTTTTAGACATTAAAAAATTAATTGTTACAAAATCTCCTTGTTTCATCAAGGATATTACTGATGTCCATTGCAAAAGAGTAGATGTTCATGATTCCATTGAAAAAGTCATTTCTTTTGTTGATGATTATGATATTTATGCATTACCTGTTTTAAAGGAAGGTGTAATTGAAGGAATCATTACAATTGATGATGCTTTAAGAGCGTTACACGAAACAAGAGAAGAAGAATATAATCAACTTGCAGGTTTAAGTGGTGAACATGAAGCTAAGGAAACCATCAAAGCAAAAGTGAAAAAAAGAATATCTTGGTTATTCATTCTTTGTCTTTTAGATATTTTAGTTTGTTTAGTGATTGCTTCCTTTGAAAATATGATTGAAAAAGCGACTGTTCTTGTTTTGTTTCAACCCATTGTTTTAGGACTTGCTGGAAATGTTGGAACACAAAGTTTAGCGGTTTGTGTTCGTCAATTATCAAGTCAAAAAATAGAAACAAAAAAGAAAAAATTCTTTTATATTTTAAAAGAATTTAGAAATGGATTTTCCTTAGGCCTTCTTTTAGGAATCATTTCCTTTATGGTGGTTGCTTTATATTTATGGATATCTAATAAATCAGGAGATAAATCTTTATTCATGATTGCTGGAATTGTCTCTTTTTCAATTTTTGTATCCATGTCTTTTTCTAGTTTATTTGGAAGTTTGATTCCCATTTTCTTTTCCACATTATCCATTGATCCAGCAGCTGCAAGTGGGCCATTTATGACGACATTAAATGATATGATTGCTATTTGTATTTATTTCCTTTTAGCAACTTTTCTATTGTTATGAGGTAGATCATGAAAATAGGTAATATTGAAATTGATGGAAAACTCATCCTTGCACCAATGGCAGGATATACCAATAAGGTCTATCGTAAGCTTTGCCATGATTATGGAGCTAATCTAACAGTTAGTGAAATGATTAGTGATAAAGGATTGTTGTATGAAAATGATAAAACTTGGGAAATGTGTGCAATTGATGAAAAAGAACATCCTGTAAGTTTACAACTTTTTGGTGGAGATATTGATGAAATGGTTAGGGCAGCTAAAGAAATTGAAAAAAGAACTTCTTGTGATATTTTAGATATTAACATGGGTTGTCCTGTCAAAAAAGTCATTAAAGCAGGAAGTGGTGCTTTTTTACTTAAAGATATTCCATATGCAAAAAAAATGGTTGAAAGTATTGTTCATGCTGTTTCCCTTCCTGTCACTGTTAAAATGAGAACAGGATGGGATCATCAAAGTATTCATTCTATTGAAATGGCAAAAGCCATGGAAGAAGCAGGAGCGAGTGCCATTACCCTCCATGGAAGAACAAAAAGTGATTTATACAGTGGAAGTATTGATTATGAATTAATTCATCAAGTGAAACAATCTGTAAGTATTCCTGTTATTGGAAATGGAGATGTAAAAACGAATGAAGATTTAGAAAAAATGTTATCCACTCAAGTAGATGCTGTTATGATTGGAAGAGCTTCCTTAGGAAATCCATGGATATTCAAACAATTTCAACACTACTTACATCATATTCCCTACATACCACCCACAAATCAAGAAAAGATCCAAGTGATGAAAGAACATTTTCTAGATTTAAAAACATTAAAAGGGGAAAAAATTGCTTTATTAGAAATGAGAACATTAGCAAGTTGGTATGTAAAAGGAATGAAAAATGCAAAAGAATTTAAAATGCAACTCATTCATATCTCTTCATCAAAAGAATTCTTAGAATTAATCAACCACTTTTTAACAGCTGAATTTTAATTACTCGAACATTAACAAAATCAAAAAAATGTGATATAATGATACCTAAGGGAGATGGTAAAATATGAGAACAATATCTATGAAAGTAAAAGATAATGAATTATATGTGGGTTCATTTAAATTAGAGACCCTAGCAAAACAATTTAAAACTCCACTGTATGTCTATGATGAGCAACACATTCGTCATCAATTAGACATTTTAAAAGAAAATTTTCAAAGTAAAAAATATGAATGTATGACGATTTATGCAACGAAAGCATTTCTTGCACCTTATATGATGCAAATCATTCATGAATATGGCATGGGATTAGATAGTGTCAGCGAAGGTGATTTGTACATGATTCATCGTGCAGGATTTCCAATGAGTCGTGTAGTTCTACATGGAAACAACAAAACCAAAGAAGAACTCATCTATGCCATAAAACAAAATGTTGGATATATCGTAGTAGATCGCATGGAAGAAATCGATTTATTAGAAGAAATCCTAACAGAAATGAAACCAAAACAACCCATTCAAATTCTATTACGCGTCAATCCTGGAATTCATGCCCACACTCATGAATACATTCAAACTTCTTTATTGAGTAGTAAGTTTGGAGAATCCATTTATGATGAAAAGAAAATAGATGATATTATTAAAAAAGCAAAAAACAGTTCTTTTATGAAGCTTCTTGGCTTTCATTGTCATATTGGATCGAATATTCATCAAGCTAAAAGTTTTCAAGATGCCACTCAAACTATGTTAGATTTCATGAAAAAAGTAGAAGAAAGAAATCACTATTCTTTTGAAGTCTTAAATCTAGGAGGAGGCTTTGGTATCCAATATACTAAGGATGATTCAAAGATAGATTTAGCCTCGATGGTTCAATCCATCACCAAAACCATTGATCAATATTTAGATCAATATGACTTAGGAATTCAAAAAGTCATGATTGAACCAGGTAGAAGCATTGTTGGAGAAGCTGGTTTTACATTATATACAGTAGGTGGAATGAAGAAAACATATGGTGGCAAAAACTATGTATTTGTGGATGGAGGAATGACAGACAATATTCGTCCCGCCCTATATCAAGCAAAATATACAGTTGATGTTGCAAATCACGTTGATATCGATTCACCCCATAAAGAAATAGTAGATATCGTTGGACCATGCTGTGAATCAGGAGACATTATTGTTACCGATTATCCTTTAACACCCGTTCAAAAAAACGATACTATTGTGACTTATTGTACGGGTGCTTATGGCTATTCCATGAGTTCAAATTACAATGGATCTGTTCGTGGTGCTGTTGTTTTTGTCAATGAAAATCAGACACATTTAGCAGTTCGCAGGGAAGAATTTGAAGATTTATGTCGCACAACCATTGATATTTCAATGAAACGTATGTTTGATTGTCACAGTGATATGTTATATGATTTATGGACAAATAAAACCAAAGGAATTGAAAATCGTTTTAAAAAGTATCATGTACCACAACTATCACAAAGTGTCATTCAAGGAAGTATATTTACAATGTATTCTCCGAATGATTTTGATTTAATTGAAGCATGTAAAATTGCCTTAAATGAAATTCATTTAGAAGAATTATCTCATTTTAAAGTCGTCTTAGGATTAGAAGGATTAAGAAATCTAAAACAAGTAGAAGATATCGATATTTTATATCAAATGGGCTTTCGTCATGCCATGGTCACTTGGAATGAAGAAAATAAATATGCAACGGGAGCTAAATCAAATCCAAATCGAGGATTTACTGAAGAAGGTATTCGCTTATTAAAGAGAATGGAAGAATTAGACATGATTATTGATTTAGCCCATTTAAATGAAAAAAGTTTTTATGATGCCTTAAAAGTTGTCCATAAAAATATTATTTATTCCCATGGAAATGTGAAAACATTGTGTGATCATCCTCGTAATGTTACAGATGACCAAATGAAAGCATTAGCCAAAGTAGATGGACTATTAGGATTAACCCTTGCCAATAATTTTGTGGATAAAGAAGAACAAAATCAAACCTTAGATCGTTTCTTAGAACATTTAAAACATGCCATTTCCATTATGGGAATCGATCATATTTGTTTTGGATTTGATTTTATGGATTATTTATCCGATTTTCCAAATAGTAATTTAGAAGAAGTAAAAGATGCAACTTTTGCTTATCGTATTATTGAAGGAATGGAAAAAATAGGATTAAGTGAAGAAGAAATAGATAAGATTTGTTATCGTAACTTTTATGATCGATATCAAGATAAAATCATAATGACATCAGAAGGGAAAAAGAAATGATTGAAAAAGTAGATGAAATCATGGAACAAGCTGTTTTAGATGGTGTATTTCCTGGAGCAACCCTTTGTTTATTACATCAAAATAGACCTTACTTTCGCTCTTATGGAAAAAAAGCATTGTTTCCAAAAGAAGAAGAAAATGACATCCATACGATCTATGATATGGCTTCTTGTACAAAAGTGGTCATCACAACCTCTTGTATCATGATGCTTGCGGAAGAAGGAAAGATTCGATTATATGATTTAGTTTCTTTATATTTACCTGAGTTTAAACATAAAGATGTTACCATTTGGGATTTATTAACTCATACATCAGGATTACCCTCAGGAATTGTCGGTGGATATCAACTGAGTAAAGATGACTTACGTCATGCCATTTTAACGGTTGATCAAACTTATCCTAAAAATACACAAATCATTTATTCCGATTTAGGATTTATTTTATTAGGATGGATTATTGAAAAAGTAAGCCACCAACCTTTAAATGAATTTGCGAAAGAACATTTACTAGACCCACTAGAAATGACTCATTCAGGATATCGTCCAACAGATCCACTTCTTTGTGCCCCAACCGAGGACAGAGGAGATAAAATTGATCGTGGATATGTTCATGATGAAATGGCACATATCTTTGATGGAGTCGCTGGACATGCAGGATTCTTTAGTTGTGTTAAAGATATTCATCACTTTATGCAAATGATTTTAAATGATGGAATGTATCAAGGAAAAAGAATCTTATCTAAACAAAGTATTGATTTATTTTTCACAACACAAGTGGAAGAAAAAATTGGCATTAGTTTAGATACCAATCGTAGAAGTATTGGTTGGATTGTGAAATGTGAAAGATCTTGTTGTGGTGATTTTGCAAGTCCTGAAACCATTATGCATACAGGATTTACAGGAACAAGTATTGTTATTGATCGTAAAAACAAAGTAGGACTTTGTATTTTAAGTAATCGTGTTCATCCAACCCGTCAAAATAATAAAATTATACCATTTCGTTCAAGAGTAGCAAATTATATTTTTGCTCATTTAGAAGATTTTTAAGAGAGGAGAAAAAAGAAATGAAAACATTTATGGCTATTGGTGGTCACATTGGTGATATGGAATTAACTTGTGGTTGTGTATTAGCAACTCAAGCCTTAAGAGGAGATAAAATTATTACAGTTGCTTTAACTGCCGGAGAAAGAGGCAACCCAAAAACAATGACTGTGGAAGAGTATCGTGTGCAAAAAGTACAAGAAGCAAAAGAGTTTGCGCAAATGTTAGGCGGAGAATCCATTGTCTTTCCTTATTGTGATGGAGAATTACCAGACAATCAAGAAGTTCGCTTGGAAGTTGCTCGTTTAATACGTAAATATCGTCCCAATGTTATTTTTACTCATTGGAAGAACAGCATGCATAAAGATCATGCCACTTGTTCTAAAATTGTGATTGACGCTCAATTTTATGCAAGTTTAGATATGGGAGATAAAATCCCTGGAGAAAGATGTTATGCCCCTGTTTATTTCTGCGAAAACTGGGAAGATAAAATTGGGTTTGACCCTTATATTTTAGTTAATTGTTCGGAAGGATATGACTTATGGACCAAAGCCATTGCGAAACATTGGTTTATTATGAATAGCAAAGATTTTAAATATTATAATTATTACACTCATTTAAGTTATGTTCGTGGATGCCTTGCAAAATGTGAACATGCGGAAGCATTTGATGTCCAAGATCATGGTAAATTTAGTGTAAAACCAAATTGTTTTAGTGATTAACATGGAAGATAAATTAAAAGTAAAAAAAATAAAAAAAGGAGATACCATTGGTCTTATTTGTCCATCCTCTCGCAATAAACAACCTGAAAAAATGAAAAAAATTGAAGAAGCATTAGCCTCTTTAGGACTAAAAGTTCAATTTGGGAGAACTTGTTTTTCACAAGATGGATATTTAGCAGGGACAGATGAAGAAAGATTAAATGACCTTCACCAAATGTTTTTAGATCCGAATATTGATGGTATTATTTGTTATAAAGGTGGATGTGGGGCTAGTCGAATTGTCGATAAAATTGACTATAAACTAATTCAACAACACCCTAAATTATTCATGGGATTTAGTGATATTACAGTATTACTCAATAATCTTTATCAACAAAGTCATTTACCTACCATTCATGGACAAGTTGGCATCTTTCTTTCAAGTCCTAAATGTGACTTAGATTCTTGGAATGACTTTGCCCAAATTTTAACCACAAACACCCAAGGAAGAGTTTTAAAAAATCCGCAAAATGATGCTAAAACTGTTCAAGGAGGCGTTGCTATAGGAGAAATGAGTGGAGGAAATTTGTGCCTCATTTCTGATTTAATCGGAACTCCTTATGAAGTGGATTTCAAAGATAAAATTGTTTTTATTGAAGAAGTGGATGAACCCCCTTACAATATTGATCGTATGCTTGCTCAGCTTCGATTAGGAGGATATTTAGAACAAGCTAAAGGATTTGTTTTTGGTCATTTTACCGATTGCAATAAAGAAGAAGATGAACCAGAAATTGATGACTTAATTCAAGAATATTTTCAATTTTTAGATAAACCAGTTCTGACCCATTTTGCTTGTGGACATCAGTTTCCTTTTATCAATTTACCTATTGGTTTAAAGGTTCGCTTAGATGCAAATAAGCAAGAGATTACGATTTTAGAAGAATACTATAGGGAGGAAGAAAATGAAGAAAATTAAATGTATAGAGCGAGAAGGATATATCACCTATTATGGAACAGATAAACCAGTTATGGTTCATGAGACTGTTCAAGAAAAAAAGAAAGAAACCAGAGGTGTTTGGTTTTCAACAGTTGAAAACATTGATATTCATCCTTGTGATTCAGTTAAAGAATATCAAGAACAATTAGATGAAGTCATTCAAACTTGTAAGAAATACCATTTAAATACTGTTGTTTTTCAAGTTCGCCCAGGTTGTGATGCCTTTTATTCATCTAACATTAATCCTTGGAGTTGTTATTTAAGTAAAACTAGAACAGAAGATGTTTACCCTGGGTTTGATTTATTTGGATATTTTGTGGAAAAGGCAAATGAAGCAGGAATTGATGTTCATGCCTGGATGAATCCATATCGTGTTCGTGGAAGTAAATTAGATGTCTTAAAACTAACTAAAGAAGAGTTCTTAAATCAATACTTAAGTCCTAAGAACTTTGCTCGTCAATACCCTGAATGTGTCATTGAAACCACAGAGCATCAATTAATCTTAGACCCAGCAAGTGCAAAAGTACAAGATTATCTTGTGGAAACTGTTTTAGAAATAGCAAAAAAATATCCAATTAAAGCGATTCATATTGATGATTATTTTTATCCATATAGTCCTATTCAAGACCCAGATGAAGAAAAGAAACATCAAGCACTTCATCCTGAATTATCTTTAAATGATTTTAGAAGAGAAAATGTCAATTGCATGATTAAAAAGATTCATGATGCCTTAAATACTTTAGATCATAAAGTTGAATTTGGAATTAGTCCTTTTGGTATTTATCGTACACATTCTAGTCATTTTGAAGAAGAACATAAAACCGGTGGATGGGAATTTGGTTCACACAATCATTGTTCTTGCTTTCAATGTTATGAAGGATTATATGCCGATGTTTACTTATGGATGGAAAATGGTTGGATTGATTATGTAGTTCCTCAAGACTATTTTTCCTTGGATAGTTATCAAACCAAAGAAGATGGAAGATCACTAGAAATTGTGAAATATGCCGATTTAGTCGATTGGTGGAGTTGGGCAGCAAAAAAAACCAATGTAAAATTATACATTGGTCAAGGAATTTATCGTTATTCTGATCATGGAAATTGGGGAAATCCCGAAGAAATTATCAACCAATTAAAAGTCAATGATTTATATGAAAATGTGAAAGGATCTATTTTCTTTACTTATCATGATTTTGTGAAAGAAGATAAACCATCTTTAGTAGAAGCAAGAAAGCTTTTATTAAAAGCTTGGACGAAGGATGTTAAACCTTACTAATATGGAAAGACTTGATCAATATGCTTCTTATTGTCATTTCTTAAAGCAAGAAAGAACAGGAAAAAAGCCCAAGGTTTTAGTTCATGCTTGTTGTTGTCCTTGTTCAACAGAAGTGATCGAAGTATTAAAAAAGGCATTTGATATTACCATATTTTATTATAATCCTAATATTTATCCTTTAGAAGAATATGAAAAAAGGAAAGCAGAGTTCTTAAAAATTCCTCAAGAATTTTCTTTCTTAGAAGGAACTTACAATCCTAAGATTTATGATGAACAAATTCAAGGATTAGAAGAAAGTAAGGAAGGTGGAAAGAGATGTTATGCTTGTTATTCTTTTCGTTTAGAGGAAACAGCAAAAAAAGCAAAAGAGTTAGGATTTGATTATTTTACAACGACTCTATCCATTAGTCCTTATAAAAATAGTGATTGGATCAATGAACTTGGCCAAAAGTTTGCGGAAGAATACGATGTTCTTTTCCTTTATTCTAATTTTAAAAAACAAGATGGATATAAGAAATCCATTGCCTTATCAAAACAATATCAACTCTATCGTCAAGAATATTGTGGGTGTAAATATTCTTTAGAAGAAAGAAAATTATATATAGAAAATAAAACAAATCCAGTTTCTTAAACTGGATTTTTATTTAGGAAAAAATTGCTTGTTAAAAAGAAAGACAAAACTTAACTTAAAATAAAGTTAAAGATAAAAATGTGCAATATGCACATAAAAATTGAAATATACCTTGAAAATATGGCCTTTCTGTGCTATAATTAACTAAAGAGAAAAAGCGTTTTTTTTAGAAAGGAGGAAGTATGTATCTCATTTATCCCCAAGTAAGATTACAAAAAGAAATGCCTAATGAATGTACTATAAAGGATTTCTATCTTTACTTTGATACAAAAATACAATCTGTTATATTTGAATTAAATCAATTTCTCTCTTACAAAGAAGCCTCCAAAGAGAAGAGCAATATTTTATTTTTGAACAAGACAGCTCTTCCAGAACAATGTTATGAAATCGATGTTGAAGAAAGTAAAATAAAAATTTACGCCCATAGTCCAAGTGGATTTTATTATGCTACAAAAACATTAAAACAAATGATGCAATCCACCTTAAAATGTGTTCACATAGAAGATGGGCCAGACATCATGATTCGTGGATTTATGTATGACATCAGTCGTAACAAAGTTCCTAAACTAGAAACTTTAAAATATATCATTGATGTAATGAGCGATTTAAAAATGAATCATTTTGAAGTTTATGTTGAAGGATTTAGTTTTGAATATACAACATTTAAACAATACTTAGAAAAAGAATCTTACATTACAATACAAGAATATGAAGAATTAGAAGCCTATGCAAGATTACATGAAATCGATTTTGTTCCAAACCAAAATGGATTTGGTCATATGAGTGATTGGCTAGAAAAAGAAGAGTTTAAGGATTTAGCTGAAGCACCGAATGGAATTGATTTGTGGGGAACGCATCGGGCTCCAAGTACATTAAATGCTTTAGATGGGCGCTCCATTGAACTTGTGAAAAAGATGTATCATGACATGTTACCTCATTCTCATTCTTCTTATTTTCACATGAATTTTGATGAGCCTTTTGAACTTGGAAAGGACAAAACCAAAGAAGCTTGTCAAACTCAAGGTGAAGCAAAAGTTTATTTAGATTATACTTTAAAAGCATATGAAGAAGTGAAAAAATATCATAAAACACCTATGATTTGGGGAGATGTATTGATACGTCATGATGATATTTTAGATCAAATTCCTAAAGATATGATTTTTGTGGACTGGGGATATGATGCTGAATATCCATTCCATGAACATTTATTAAAACTGAAAAAAGCTGGGGTGCCTTTTATGGCTGCTCCTGGATCTAG
This sequence comes from uncultured Bacilli bacterium, assembly GCA_947627395.1. Lineage (GTDB taxonomy): Bacteria > Bacillota_I > Bacilli_A > ML615J-28 > CAG-698 > CAKOMG01. Next base: position 13,592 of record CANQVW010000010.1, read on the forward strand.
TACTTGGTGCAGTTTGTTGGGCAGAACGATTGACTGGGTAGAAACCATTCAAAATGCTGTTTGGAACATTTACGAACTGGGTGGACTAGGGGTGTTATTGACGGACTGGGGTGATGTTGGTCATTTGCAACATTTGCCTGCAACGCTTCCTCCTTTGGTTTATTGTGGATTATTGACCTATAGAACTAAAGAAGGTACATATAAACAATTGAAAGATTATTTGAATCATTATATTTTCCATGATGAAAAATGTTTAATTGCGGATATTTTAATGGATTTAGGGACCTATTACAAATATGAGCCCCACTATACAGGAAATGGAAGTGTTACGTTCTATTCCATGGTGTGGGCATTAAATGCCATGAAAGAAGAAGATCCGATTCAATATTTTACTTCAAAGATGAAATATAATTATTTGAGTTTAGAAGAATATTATTTATTAAATGATTTCTTTGATCAAAAGAAAAAAGAATTATCTTTATCTAAAGTGGATTCTTTGATTAAAGATGAAATCAATCATTCCATTTCTTTACTACAAACCATCATGAAAATTAGCTTTGGACATCAAACAAAACAAGATTTAAATTATCGAATTCTTTGCTTTGAAGATGCAATTCATTCTATCGATGGTCTCATTAGAGAATTAAAAAGATTATGGTTAGTCCGTAATAAATATAGTGGTTTAAATAAAACCATTGCTAATCTAGAAAAAGTGAAAATTTTTGCAATAAAGAGTCTAGATTTTTATAAAGGAGGAGCTCATGAAACGCAAAATTAATATAACGAGCAAAATGGTAAAAAGAACATGCTTAATTGTCATAGGCGTTGCTGTTTTCGTCTTACTTCTTGTTGTTACCATTCAAAGTTTTAATAGGGGACATGTATTATCCAATTCAACTCCACTGAATGGAAGCGAATTGAGTGGTGAGTATTTAGAGTATGTCGATGCCCATTCTACGGTGGATGCGACCACAGGAGAAAAAAATAGACCTCAACCTACTGGATATGCTTATAGTGTCAATGAGAATAACAATAATGCGGTTAAATCTGAGTTTAGTTCAGAAAAAACACAAACAGCAAATACCATTGAAGTTGGTGGAAGTGCTGTTGAACAAGATAATAACGGCACAGGAAACGAAGTTACTATTAATGGAGTGGAGTATCATTATAGTGGCAAAAGTGGCTCATTGGTTTATACAGCAAATGTAAAAGAAGATGGCTTTTATAATCTTTTGCTAGAATATATGCCTTCAACAACAGAAGTTTATCCTGAAGGTGAAGAGAGTGGTGGAGCCAACATTGAGCGTAAAATTTTAATTGATGGTGAAGTTCCATATGAAGATTTATCTAACGTTGCCTTCCAAAGAGTTTGGGCAGACGGAGGAGAAAAATTGGTTGACCTTGCAGGAAATGAAATTAAACCAAAACAAGTAGAAAAACCTGCTAAAAGAGCTTCCTATGTTTATGACCAAGTTGGTTATGTAACAGAACCATATATGATTTACTTTACAAGAGGGGAACATGACATTACAATCGAATCTATTCGTGAAAATATGTTAATTGCCAATGTTTATGTAACAAGTGTTGAATCCTATATGACCTATGATGAATATCAACAAAAATATCAAGATAAAGCAAAAGTCACAGGAAAAATCTCTTATCAAATTCAAGGCGAAGGTGGAAATGAAGCCGACGGACGCTTTACCAATGTCACTCGATCTTCATCAACCATCTATGCCGTATCCGATAGAACTAGTTCTTACAATGTCACCATTGGCGAAGACGGAAAGAAATTAAAATCTTCTCCAGTTAAACTTGTTTTAAATACTATTGGCGGAGCTAAATGGAGTAGCCCTGGTGATTGGATTCGTTGGGATGTGGAAGTGGAAGAAGAAGGACTTTACGAAATCTCTCTTCGTTGCAAACAAAATGTATCCCGTGGATTATTCTCAACAAGAAAGTTATACATTGATGATGAAATTCCATTTACAGAAGCACAAAATTGTAAATTTGTTTATAAAAGTAATTGGAGCATAGTTACCTTAGGCAATGAAAAAGAACCATTCCTATTCTACTTAAGCAAAGGTACACATACCCTAACACTTGAATGTACATTAGGCGATTATGCAACACAAATAAGTCGTGTACAAGATACCATTGATGATCTAAATCGTTTATATCGTCAAATCATTCAAAAAACAGGAATTAGCCCAGACCCATATATTGATTATTTCAAAGATGAATCTGGAAAGAAATTTATTGAAGAGGCAACAGCAAAATTTAGAGAAGCAAGAGACACTTTACTAGATGTATCTAAGGCTATTACAGAAATTTCAGGTGAAAAGAGTAGCGAAACAGCTTCTCTTGAAACCATGGCTGTCCAATTAAAACAATTTGCGGATGACCATTACAAAATTCAAAAGAACTTATCTGATTTTAGTACCAATATTTCCTCTTTAGGAACATGGATTTTAAATGTTAGTCAACAAGCTTTAACCATTGATTATTTAATGGTCCATAGTGCTGATTATAAACTTCCAAAAGCAAATCCAAATATTTTTGGTAGTTTATGGTTTGGTATTAAAGGATTTGTTTTATCTTTCACATATGATTATGAAAGTGTCGGTTTAACTGCTGCCAATAGTGAATGGAAAAACGTCGACGTATGGCTTTTAACAAGTGAGAGTCAAGGACGTGAACAAGCCAATGCAATTAGTAGTATGATTAATGAAGAAAAAAGTAATGAAGATAGTCGATTAAATGGCATCAATGTCACTTTAAAAGTTGTCTCTCCAGATGTACTTTTAACAGCAACCCTTGCGGGTCGTGGACCAGATGTTGCGATTAACGTTGCCAATGGTACTCCAGTCAACTATGCCCTACGTGGTGCAACTTACAACTTAGCCACCTTTACTCGTCAAGCTTTAGATGAATATGGATTTACAAACATTCCTTCTTTTGAAGAAATTGCTTTAAATGAAGAAACCAGATGGTTCCAACAAAGTGCAATGGTTCCATATGAATTTGAAGGTGGATATTATGCCTTACCTTATACACAAAGTTTCTTAGTCACATTCTATCGTACAGATATGTTTGAAGAATATGGATGGGAAGTTCCTCAAACTTGGGATCAAGTCATTGACTTAATTCCAGAGTTACAAAACTTAAACTTCCAATTTTATTTGCCATTAAATACAGTTGGATCGTCTAGTGTTGTTAACCAGATTTTTGCTTCTAAACTTTATCAATCTGTAGATAATGCTAGAGAATCTGCTTTCTATAGAACTGAAATCAATGAATTTGGTAGTGAATATGTGGAATCAAATTTTGATTCTAAAGAAGCTATGGAAGCATTTGAATTCTGGTGTAGTTTCTATACAGATTATAGTTTCCCATTACAAGCCAGCTTCGTTAACCGTTTCCGTAGTGGTGAAACCCCTATTGGAATTGCTGGATATGATACCTATAATACCCTTGCTGTTTCTGCTCCAGAAATTCGTGGTAAATGGGGATTTGAATTATTACCTGGTACGATAAAAACAAATGAACAAGGCGATGAATTTATCGATCATTTAGGTGCTGCAAGTGGTACTGCCTTAATTATGATGAATCAAACAGAAGTTCCTTTTGAAGCTTGGAAGTTTATGCAATGGTTCACAAGTGCAGATACGCAAGCAGGATACGCACGTGAAATTGAAGCTATTTTAGGTTCAGCTGCAAGACATAATACAGCCAACATTGAAGCATTTAAACGTTTAGCATGGACAACTGAAGAACAAAATTTATTATTAGAACAATGGAATAATACCATTGGTGTACCTGAAGTTGCTGGTGGATACTACACAGGACGTAACTTAGAAAATGCCTTCCGTTATGTAGTAAACAACAATGAAAATCCACGTCAAACATTAGCAGATTACATCCTAACCATCAATAGTGAAATTGATAGAAAACGTGAAGAATTTGGTTTAGGTACTTCAACAAAGGCAGCAAAGGAATAGGAGGAAAAAATGGAAGAAACGATTAAAAAAGAAAACTGGTTCAAACAAAAATGGGCACAGTTTAAAGATTGGAAACAAAGAACCAGTATTAAAATCGACCATTGGAGTAGAAAAAAACCACTACGTCGTAAGCTTTATCTAAATCGTACCTTGTACTTGATGATGCTTCCGTATGTTATTTTATTTACTCTATTTACCGTTGTCCCTGTTGTCATGAGTTTCTGTTTAAGTTTCACTTACTTCAATATGTTAGAAGCTCCATCATGGGTAGGATTTAAAAACTATTTAACTTTGTTTTTAGATGATGAAATCTTTATTACAGCAATTAAGAATACCTTAATTATTGCTGTTGTATGTGGACCACTAGGATATTTAATGTCTTTCGTTATGGCATGGTTAATCAATGAATTGCCAGGAAAACTAAGAACCATTATGACTTTAGTCTTCTATGCACCTTCCTTATCAGGAAATGCCATTACGATTTGGACATTGATTTTCTCAAGTGATATGTATGGTTATGCAAACTCATTCTTGATGTCGTGGGGATTTATTTCTCAACCGATTACTTGGCTAACCAATGCGAAATATATTTTACCAATTGTTATTGTTGTTCAATTATGGATGAGTTTAGGTGTTAACTTCCTAGCTTTAATTGCTGGTTTAAAAGGAGTTGACAAAACACTATATGAGGCAGCAGCAGTGGATGGAATTAAAAATCGTTGGCAAGAACTTTGGTACATCACTTTGCCACAGTTAAAACCACAGTTGATGTTTAGTGCCGTTATTCAAATTTCTTCAGCATTAGGTGTAGGTGCAATCACCACCTCCCTTGCTGGATTCCCATCTGTTAGTTATGCAGGTCATACCATTGTAAACCACTTAACAGACTATGGAACCTTACGTTTTGAAATGGGTTATGCATCAGCGATTGCAACAATTTTGTTTGCAGCATCTATTTTATTAAATAAATTAATCCAAAAGATTATTAGAAAGTTGGGTGATTAGGGTGGCAAAGAAATCAAAAGAAGAAATAGAACTTAAAAAGAAGAAAGAAAAGTTAGATCGTAATGAGCGTAAATCGCAACGAATTGATTCTCGTCCTTTTGCTGAAATTAGTGAACTTAAAGTAAGAATGCGCTCAAAGAAAAAGAAAAGAATTAACCGTTCTTTACGTGGCGATATTGCTTTATTCGTTTTCCTTGCATTGTTTGGTATTTTAAGTATTTTACCTTTGGTTTTAACCGTATCAAATGCCTTTAAACCACTAGATGAAATCTTCCTATACCCACCAAGATTTTTTGTAAAAAACCCAACATTAGATAACTTCTCCGATTTAGCAAATGCACTGGGATCCTCCATGGTTCCATTTAGCCGTTACTTCTTTAATACCATTTTAGTAACCATCGTTGGAACTTTTGGACACATTATCATTGCATCTATGTGTGCTTACCCACTAGCAAAATACAAGGTACCTGGTGGAGGATTAATCTTCGGTTTAGTTGTTTACTCATTGATGTTCCCATCATCCGTAACAGCTATTCCAAACTACATGGTATTAAACTGGTTAGGTTTAATCGATAGTTATTGGTCCTTAATTTTACCTGCCTTTGCTTATTCAATGGGACTATTCTTAATGAAACAATTCATGGAACAAATTCCAACAAGTTTAATTGAAGCAGCCAAAATTGATGGTGCAGGTGAATTCAAAATTTATTGGACCATCGTCATGCCACTTGTTAAACCAGCTTGGGTTACCTTAATTATCTTATTGTTCCAAAGTTTGTGGGCAAATTCAGGTGCAACCACCATTTATCGTGAGGATTACAAAATGGTAAGTTACGCCCTAAGCCAAATTGCAACAGCTGGTGCAGCTCGTCAAGGAACACTAGCTGCAGTAAGTTTAATAATGATCGTCATTCCAATTGCTGTGTTCATTATTTCCCAATCACAAGTTATGGAAACAATGGCTCATTCAGGAATGAAGTAGGAGGCAAATATGAAAAACAAAATCAAAATTTGTATTTGTATTTTAGTCGCTTTATTAACAATTACAGGTACGCAAGTTCAAGCAGCAACAGGATATACCTACGACCATCGTGGAGATGCTATTTATTCCACGGAAGGTTTAACTGTTAATGAAACACCTTATCTAGCATCTACTTTAGGATTAAATCCTGATGATTTAAACTCACCATCAGATTTATTTGTCTATAAAGATGATGAAGGAACTTTAATTTATTTATTAGATGATTCCAAAGATACTTTATTTGTTTTCAATGATCAATTTCAATTATTACAAAGAGTATCCCATTTAAGATACAATCCAAATGAACTATATGCAACTGACCCAAGTTTAGTACAAACCAAAACTTCAAATGAAAGTTCTAAACCAACAGGTCTAATCGGTGATGCTGATGTATTAAATTTAAATACACCAAGTGGTATCCACCGTGCAGTCAATCCAAACACAAAAGAAGATTTAATCTATATTTGTGATAAAGGAAATCATCAAATTGTTGTTTTTAAAGCAGATAGTTATCAAGAAGAAAATCCTGAAACCAAAGAAGGAAGTTACCAGGTTTACCAAGTTGTTTCTGCACCATTAGAACAACTAGGAAAAAATACTTTCGATCCAAAAGAAGTTTTGTCCGATTCAGCAGGTAGAATTTATGTCATTGCCGATAAAATCAATGATGGAATTATGCAATTTTCAAAAGAAGGACAATTTAATTCTTATACAGGTGTAAACTATGTAACACTTTCTGCTTGGGATATTTTCTGGAGAAACTTTGCAACACAAGCACAAAGAGAAAAAATGACTACTTTATATAACACATCGTTTACAGATATGGTGTATAAAGATCACATGTTATATACAACTTCTTATGCAATTAGTGTCACAAAAGAAGTAAACGATGGAATTATGATCAAAAAAATTAATCCATCAGGAAAAGATGTTCTTCGTCGTAATGGTTATAATGCACCAAAAGGAGATAACAAATACATTAAAACAGATGATGGAAAAGGAACATATGGACCTTCAAAATTAGAATCTGTAACAGTAAATGAATATGGTGTATATACAGTTGTTGATTCCAACCGTGGTCGTTTATTTACCTATGACAATGAAGGAAATTTATTATATATTTCAGGGGAAAGAGGAGACTTAATTGACAAAATCTCTAACCCTGTTGCCGTACAATATTTAGGTGAAGATCTTTTAGTATTAGATAAAAACCGTCGTGCTATTATTAAATTTGAACCAACTAAGATTGGTAGTTTAATTAATAGAGCTGTTGAACAAGAGTATAACGGTAGAACCACTCGTGAAGAACCCAAAGTCAATACAAGGACAAAAACATGGTGGATTGGTAAAGAAGACACCAAAATTGCATTTAGTGAACAAGAATTCTATGAACAAGACGGAACTTGGTGGATTGGAGATACCAATACAGGAATTGAAGCAGAAGAACTTGCTGCTGTCGATTACTGGGAACAAGTTGTTAAACTAAATGCCAACTATGAATATGCTTATATTGGAATTGGAAAAATGTATCAAAACCGTGGCGAATATAAACAAGCTATGAAGTACTTTAAATTAGGTGCAGATCGTTACTATTATGGAAAAGCATTCAAACAATATCGTGATGCAAAGATTAGAAAATACTTTGGACCAGTTGTTATTACAGTTGCCGTTTTAATTGTTGGTGGAGTTGTATTTTCAGCTGTACGTAGAAAAAAACTCGGAATCAAAAGAGAAGAAGAAACAGGAATAGGTGACGAATAATGAAAGAAAAGTGCAAAATTGTTGGTCAAAAAATAGTACAGTTTTTAAAGTTTTTCTACGAAGAAGTCATTAAATTTCCAGCTTATATTTTAGCTCATCCATTAAAAGGATTTGAAGAATTTAAACGTTATAAAAAGGGAAAAGTATCAGTTTCTTTAATCTTCATGGTTTTAATGATTATTGTGAATGTGCTAAGCTTTCAATATAATGGATTTCTAGTCAATGATAATGAAATTAAAGATTTAAATACATTATCTCAAATTGCTTATATTGTTGGTATTATTTTAGTTATTACAGTAGGAAATTGGTCTGTGACAACATTGTTTGATGGTAAAGGTAATATGAAAGAAATTTTCATGATGGTTTGCTATTGTTTATATCCATTAATTTGGGCAACAGGCGTTGGTATTCTTTTAAGTAATGTCTTGGCTCAAGATGAAATGGCTTTATTTACATTAGTTATCGCACTAGGTGGTTTCTTAACAGCTTACATGTTTTTCTTTGGAGTGATTAGTATTCATGAATATGGATTAATACAATGTGTTTTAACCATTTTAGCAACTATTTTAGCTGTATTAATTATCTTATTCGCATGTTTATTATTCTTTGATTTATTCCAAAGAATGTATGGATTTATCTATACTATTTACCAAGAAATTACATTGAGGGATTTGTTATAGAAAAGAGGTAACGTATATGAAAGCAAAGAAATTTTTCAAAAGATTTTTAAAAATTAGATATATAGTAGCTCTTTTACTTATCATTTGTGTTGTAATTGTTGCTTGTGTTTATTTTGTAGGTGGAATGAAATATCAAATATTAGCCCATGATACGAATATTCCATTTACTTATGAAGGATTTAAAGATTTCACAAGTTATCATAATGAATCAGATCAAGAAGATAATTGGTATGACAATGCGGAATATACTGGAAATCCATTAACATTTGAAAGTGCAAAAGTGGTTGCGAAAAATAATCAATATACATTATTCTTTGATGAAAAAACAACGATTGCAACTGTTGCAGTCAATAATACACTTGAAAGTGGAAAAGATCCTAATGATCCAAATAGTTATAAAACAACTTATTCAACGGGTAAAATAAGTGCTTCTGATTTATCTGCTGCTGCGAACATCTCAGTTCAATATGTTGATAATAGAACAGGAAAAGAACATACAGGTGAATTTTTGGATAGTTATTCCAAAAGTGTTTATTATGAAAATACTTTAACAGGAAGTATTGAAAAACATTATGGAATTAAATATTTAACTTCTGGTAAAGATGGTTATGATGGAGTTCAAATTTTATATTCTATTGGTAACTTTTCTGCTGGTAAAGATTATTTCCCTCAAGAAATGTATTATACAGTGTATAAACCTTCTAAATATTCTTTTACTAAAGATGGAGTATTTGATGAAAATGGTTGGGAAGAAGCTGTTTCATCATGGGAAAACAATTATTTACCATTAGTTGGTGGCGATTTGTTTAATACATTTGAAGAAAGATTTAGAGGAAATGTTGAAATTGAAGCAACCTGTAGAGGACCAGAATACAAAGTGACTTATCTTGGTACTGCAAATGTATATAGTGAAGAAGCTAGAGATTATTTAATGGAAGTAGTTCTTCCTGATTTATATGAAAAGGGTGAAGTTGACTTTTCACCTGAAGAATTCCCTGAAGAATATATTAGTAATATTTCAGCATTATCAACAAACAATTCATATAAACCAAATGATTCAAATTATAAAGAATATTATTGGAAATTTCAAAATCTTCCGCAATCGTTAGTTGATCCTTTAGGAGAGTATTACAAAGAATATTTCAATAATGAAGATTCTCCATTGACCAATAATCCTTTCCTTTATCTAAGTGCGTATAATGATTTAAAAGGGCTTTATTCTAATAAATTAGCAGATGATAACCATCCATATAATTTCTTATCTTATATAGGTAGTGGAGCGCCACAAAATTCAAAAGCATATACTTTGCTATATAAAAATGGAGTTGTTTATGGTGGTGGATCTTACTATCAAGTACCTGGAAGTAAACCAGTTGAGCGTCTAGATGGTCAAGAATTTGGTTTTGGTGGATTTGTTGCTAGAGATGATGAAGGTAACTTTATCTATGATGAAGAAGGAAGAGTTACTCCACAAGTTTATACTTTAGCATTAACCAATTTGGATAATGATTTGATGGGATGCGAAGCTTCAACGGAATTGGCTGTATTTAATATTGCTATTGAATTTAAAATTAATGAAAATGGATTGGTGATGAGCGTACTATCAGATTCTGTAAGAGATGGAAGTAATGCAACGAAAGATGATCCAAATTATAATTCAATTAAAGGGGATTATTATTTAAGTAAATATTGTATATTAGAAAATATGACTTCCATTCCAGCAAATACTGAACCAGGAGAAATTATTGTTCCAGATGGATGTGGTG
>CANQVW010000011.1 GCA_947627395.1 uncultured Bacilli bacterium
TTGCTGATAGATTTCATTGGATTCGCCTTGCTACTGAAGCTTTTAATAATCATAGGATATCTATAATGAATTCCTATTACATGCTAGGCAAAGATGAATTTAAAGGCTCATTTAATAAATATACATTATACGCAAATGTTCTTAAAAAGAATTATAAATTACTTCTAGCGAATAAATATTCAAAAGAGCAATGGTTTTTTGACCAAAAAGTTACTGCAAGTTACTTACAAAAAGAAATGACATTACAAGAAATTATTGAATACTGCGTCAATAATGATAGTGATCTTGAAGAAGGATATTTTCTTCTTCAGGATTTATATAAAATCGCAAAATATTCTAACTTTGAAAATGCAAAAAAAGATATTCTTGAATGGTGTGAAAAAGTCGAAAAATCAGAACATAAATTAAACAACTTTTATAAAGTTGCTTTAACTTACAAACATTGGATTAACCATAAAACAACATTGTTGTGTTGTTAATTCATTTATAATTAATCCAGTTACAAAATCTAGAATTTCTAATGGATTCATTGAAGGTAAAAATAACTTTGCGAAAGTTATTAAAAGAATAGGATTTGGTTATAAAAATTTCGATACGTTTAGACAGAAAATTTTATATACAAACGATCCTGATAAACCATTTAAAAGCTAATAAAATAATAAAATAAATAGATGATTTAAATTAAAAAAAGGGCTAATGCATATCGAAAATATTGATATGATTAGTCCTTTAAAATTTTGTGCCCGTCATTCAAAAATTTTGTGCCCATCGTCCAAAAATTTTGTGCCTCATTCTAGTTTTTGGGCACAAAACCACAAAATTTTTTGAAGAGCCTACATCCATAACTTCATTTATATATTTTTATGCAATTTTTCTTAAAAAAGATTGAATTTCATCATCAATGGAGCGATAGTCATCTAAAACAGTTTGTACACGATCTAAAAAACGTTGATTTAATTCTTTATTGTCATGAAGGAAACGAATAGAACCAATAATTCCCATATGAACTGCTTTTAGGGAAGCAATACAAATACGAAAATCATTTCCTAATAGTTTCACTTTAGAACTTTCCATGGCAACAGACATACTTTCACGGACGGTTAAAGAATCTGTAGGATCTCCACCCACATGTTCAATAATGGAAGTCATTTTTTCTTCGTGTGTTTTAAAAGTTTCAGATATTTTCGCAAACAATTGTTTTAACTCTTCATGTTGAACTTCGTCAAAATAAAGACGAAAAACACTATTCCCCATATGAATTCCTGATAAAAATTTATTCATTCTTTTGATATCTTTGGTTGATGCTTTTTCCATAATACACCTCAACCATAGTATAACCAAACATGATGATTTTATTCTTTATCTTTTAAAAGACAAAATTTCCATTTTCAAAAATGGTAATTTCTTTTCCTTCTTTTGTGATTCCTTGAATATTCATATCAGCACTTCCAAACATAAAATCAACATGAACCATAGATTTATTATATCCTTTTTTCTTTAATTCATCAATCGATAATTGATTTCCATTTTGAATATTCATCGTATAAGCATTTCCTAAAGCTAAATGACTAGAAGCATTTTCATCAAATAAAGTATTATAAAATAAAATATTCATATTTGATATTGGAGATTGATGAGAAATTAAAGCAACTTCACCTAATCTTGAACTTCCTTCATCTGTATTGAGTAATGATTTTAAAGTCTCTTTTTCTTTTTTAGCATCAAAATCAATAACTTTTCCATCTTTAAAAACTAAATAGAAATCTTCGATCAATTTACCTTGATAATTTAATGGTTTAGTTGCAACAACTTTTCCATTAACCCCCTGAGAATGTGGCATGGTAAATGTCTCTTCGGTTGGAATATTTGGGGCAAAATAGACATGGTCTTGTGAATATTCTCCACCACCACCCCAAATATGTTCATCGACCAATTGAACTTCTAAATCTGTTCCGAATTGATTTTTAAAATGTAATTTTGCAAAATGATATTGATTTAAGATTTGATTGTGTTTGGCAAGTTGATCCATGTGAATCATCCATTCCTTTACAGGATCATTATCGATACGAACTCTACTTGCTTCTAAAATAGCTACTAGCAAATGATTAAAGGCAACCTCTTCACTTTCATTAGGGAAAACTTTCATTGCCCATTCTTTAGTTGGATAAGCAACAACGACCCATTGGGTTTCATTGTTCATGGTAAAGTTTCTAAAGAATCCTATTTTTTCTTGTGATGCTACTTGTGCCATTTGCACTTTTGTTGGATCAACATCCTTCATTAAACCTGGAGTCGGAGAAGAAATACTAATTAAACAAGCCTTTTCTTGCACAAAGTAGTGATGTTTATTTACAACATATTCAGGTACTTCTTTTACAGTTTCATCACTTGCATGCATATAATGTTCTTTTTGAACATATTCATCAGACCATTCCACAATCACTTTTCTTGCCCCAACTTCATAAGAAGCTTTCACAAGTTCTCTTACAAATTCAAAGCAATTCACACTTGAGCGAATCACTACTAATTGATTCTTTTGCACATTTGCTCCTACTTTTACGGTTAAATGAGCATATTTTTCTAATAGTATCTTTTTTTCTTGACAACTTAAATGATCTACTTGATTCATGATTTCATTTGCTCCTTCTTTTCATATTGTAAACGATATAATCGATAATAGTATCCATGTAACTTTAATAGTTCTTGATGATTTCCTTCTTCTATAATTTCACCCTTTTGCATGACAATAATTTTATCAGCATGTTGAATGGTGGAAAGACGATGAGCAACAATCAACATTGTTCCAATATTTTTCATTTTTTCAAGTGAATCTTGAATTAATAATTCTGTTTCTGTATCGATATTTGCCGTTGCTTCATCTAAAATCATCACTTTTGGTTGATGGACAATAGTTCTAGCAAAGGATAACAATTGTCTTTGTCCACTAGAGAAATTGTTTCCTCTTTCTCTAACTTCTTCTTGATACCCTTTTGGAAGTTGATCAATAAAATGATTGGCATTGACATAGGTTGCTGCCTTTTCTACTTCTAATGCTGTAATTGACTCTTCTCTCATTTGAATATTGGAAAAAATCGTTCCACTAAACAAGAATACATCTTGTAACATTTGTCCAATTTGACGACGCAAACTAGAAATTTCAATGGTTTTAATATCCATTCCATCAATTAAGATTTGTCCCTTTTGAATATCATAGTTTCGAACAATTAAGGAAAGAATAGTGGTTTTACCACTTCCTGTTGCCCCAACAAAAGCAACAGTATCTCCAGCATTAATTTTAAAGGAAATATCTTTTAAAACCCATTCATTGGGAATATAACTAAACCAAACATGTCTAAATTCTATTTCACCACGAATTTCTTTTAACTCAATGGCATCCTTTTGATTTTGAATGGTTGGAACTGTATCTAGCACTTCAAAAATACGCTCACTTGCAGCAAATGCACTTTGCATGACATTGAATTGATCTGCTAATTGTTGAATAGGATCAAATAATTTAGTAATGTATTGTTGGAAAACAATCAAAGTGGCAAAAGTAACAGCACCACCTTCAATGGCATTTTTAGAACCAAAATAAATCACTAAAATTAATGCGGAAATATAAAGAACATAAATCGTAGGTCTAAAGATAGCAAATACCCAAATTTCCTTAATCGAAGATTTTTTTAATTGCATATTTCTATCTTGAAATTCTTTGTATTTTTTAGGTTCTTGATTAAATACTTGAGTAATTTTCATTCCACTCAAATTCTCAGATAAAAAGGCATTGATATTACTTACATTGGCTCTTACTTCACGATACACTTTACGAGAAACTTTCCTAAAAACAACGGAAACAACAATCAAAATTGGAACAAAAGCAAGGACTAATAAAGCAAGCATCCAGTGAATGACAACCATAATAACAATAACAACTACAATAGTAATGAAATTTTTAATCAAATTAATGACTAAATTTGTATACATTTCATTCAAAGCATTGGTATCACTAGAAACACGAGTCACTAATTTTCCAACAGGGATTGCATTTAATTGTTCTGTTGAGAATGTTTCAATCGTTCTAAATACATCCTCACGAATGGTATACATAATTTCTTGTCCAGCTCTTTGTAAAGCAATGGATTGAACATATTGTATAACATAAGTTAATATCATACAAACAGCATATAAAATAACGTAAAAATATACTAAACGAATAGCAATTTGATCTTCACCTAATTCAGTCACAATCCAACCAATAATGATTGGTAAAAATGTATCTAATGCAACAGCAACTCCCATTAAAATAAAGGCAATAATAAATGTTTTTTCATGGCCATGAAGATAGTTTAATAATCTTCTGAATAATCCTTTTTTAGGTTGAGGTGAAGTTTTTTTAACCAATATTTTCATATTACTCTTCCACCTCATCTTCTAGTTTCTGTAAGTAAACCATTTTTTCATATTCTTTACAAGTGTTAAGCAATTCATCATGACGCCCAAATCCAATGACTTTACCATCTTCTAGTAATAAGATTTTATCCATTTGTTTAATGGTAGATATACGATGAGCAATTAAAATGGTTGTTTTATTTTTACGAATTTCTTTTAAATTCTTTAAGATGGTTTCTTCTGTTTTTGTATCAACAGCAGAAACAGAATCATCTAATATTAAGATACTTGCATCTTTAATTAAGGCTCTTGCAATACTAATTCTTTGTTTTTGTCCTCCTGATACAGTAACACCTCTTTCACCTAATACTGTTTCATATCCTTCTTTAAATTCAACAATATTATCGTTTACATCACTATATTTTGCAGCTTCAATGACTTTATCCATATTTGTTTTAGATTGACAAAAGGCAATATTATTGGCAATCGTATCACTAAATAAAAAGTTATCTTGAGGAACATAAGCAATTTGATTACGAAGTTCTTTGATTGGATATTTCATAATATCAATATCATCAATGGATAATATTGGAGAATCTTTAGAATCCTTTAAATTATAAATTCGAAGAAGTAAATCAACTAACGTTGTTTTGCCACTTCCAGTTCTTCCAATCACACCAATATGTTCTCCAGCTTGAATGGTGAAAGTGATGTCATGTAAGACTTCACGCTCTGAATCGGGATAGGTAAAACAAAGATGATTAAAAAAGATTTTTCCTTCAATGGTGTGATTTAAAACCACATTTTCTTGATCTTTAATTTCAATTGGATAATTTAATAATTGGTCAACACGATTTAAAGACGCCTTTGCTTGACTATGTAAATTAATTAATTGACCTAATGCCATCATTGGCCATGTCAAAGTTGTAAAATAATTTAAGAAAGTATTTAAATTACCTACAGTAAAGTTATTGTTTGGATGATAAACTAACCAACTTCCATAACCATAAATAGCAACTCCTACCATTCCAATGAATGTACCAAATAGTAAAACATTGACTAAAGTAGATAATTTAATATAATCCATGTTTTTATCTAAGTTTTCCTGATTGACTTTCGCAAAAGCTTTTAATTCATGTACTTCTTTCACAAATGCTTTAATGACACTTAATCCTGAAAAACTTTCTTGGGCAAAATCAGATAAATCCCCATAAGCTTTTTGTCTAATTTGAAATTTCTTACGCATAAAACGACCAGCAATTAAACTAGCTATGGCTAACATTACCAAAGGAATTCCTGCAATGATTGTTAAAACGTAATCCTTCTTCCACATCTTTATAAAAGAAATAATTCCTAAAAAAATTGCATCTACAAACATCATTGTTCCACTTCCGAAAGCAGAACGAATGGTGAGTAAATCATTTGTATATAACGCCATTAAATTTCCTGTTTTATTGTGTTGATAATACGTTTGACTTAATAATTCAGAATGTTGAAACAATTTACTTCTCATATCTGCTTCAATACGAACACCATTTCCAAATATACAAATTCTCCATGAAAATCTTCCTAAGAACATAACAGCAACAATGATAATCATTTTCTTTGTATACTCTAATAAAAGTTCCATGGTAAATGTTCCATTATCTAAATAGTCAACAATTTCCCCAATATATTCAGGTATTTTCAATTGAAAAATATCAACGATAATGAGTGCTGCTATCCCCAATATAAAATAATGGATATATTTCAAATAATAGATATTGACATTTTTTCCAAATAACATACCATCTTTCCTTTCACAACAATGAACTCATTATACCACCTTTTTATTTTTTTTTCATCTCTTTTTTTATCTTTTTTCATTTGTTCTTATGATTTTAAAAAAAGTTTAAGAAAGTTAAATAAAAAAGAAATATTCTCATTAAAAAAAGGATTATCTAATTCGATAAATCCTTTTTAAATGTTTATTATTTACGATAACGCTTGGTAATTAAAACAGCACTTAACATTGAAACAACAAAGATAATGGCAACAATCATCCATGTAGTTTGAGTAGATATATTCGTATACAATAAACGAATACGATAAACAATAGCTGTATATTCCCCATGAACAAAAGAATAAGTAAACATATTATTAATAAAATTAATCATGAATTTTGTTAATAATATTGTCAAACCACCGATAAACAACGTCATAACAAAATAAATAATAAAATGAATTAAATACATATGAATAGGACGAACACCTAACATAGAAAGGCGAACGACAACGTCTTTTTCTCTACGTTCTTTTAAATAGATGAATCCAATTGAAATTAAACAAGCCACAATCATTAGAAATAGATACATACTACTTGCTATTTCTAAAGCATAATTTCCTGTATTTGTCGAAGGAGTACTATAGTATAAAGAGAACAAATAATAAGGTGAAATATTTCCAATCGTTGTGTAATAAGATTCGTCTAAAGCAATTCGTTTTAATAAACTACTTTTCATATAAACACATGTGGGATTATCAACGTTATCTACTTCTCCATAATTTATTCCATTAACGTAATAACACTTATCTTCTTTATTAA
This sequence comes from uncultured Bacilli bacterium, assembly GCA_947627395.1. GTDB lineage: Bacteria > Bacillota_I > Bacilli_A > ML615J-28 > CAG-698 > CAKOMG01. The sequence continues at coordinate 6,974 of CANQVW010000011.1, forward strand.
CTTCACTATTTGGATATAAAGATACCAAACCTAAATAATCTACTTCAGCTAATGTTTCTCCTTTTCCTTCAACAAATTCTAAATAAGCACCAGGCATGATATCGATAGGAGTTAGACTATATCCTACTTGATATAATTTTTCCATCAGCTCTTTTCTTTCTTTTCTGTTATATCCACTTAAATCAATTTTCCATTCTTGACTAGCTTCACGACAAAATCCTAAAAGTTCTTTATAAGCCTCATCACTGATATAAATTTGGACATCCTTAGATGAATTAGTTACCCCTGCAATCACAAATTCTTTTGTGTATACAGATTGACCAAAATGGAATTGTAAAGAGATGACCTCCCCAGAAACATCTTGATATAATTCACGGATATTCTTTTGATAAGATTCATACTTCATTGGAAACATTTTAGTAAAAATATCGGAAGATATCATGATTTGATTTTTTTGTAATGTTGATGAAGTAGTCGATTTAAATTGAATACGATTATTTACATCTATATTTAAATTATCTTGATTTCCTGCCAAATTTCTTTCAGTAAAATCATATTGAGAACCAAATGTTGCAATAGAAAGATTATTTAAAGAAACATTTTCTTCATCTCGACTATCTTGAGATGTAATTTGAATCTGATTAAAAGAAAGATTTCCATAAAAGTGGTCATTTTCTTGATAAGATTCTAATGGTTCTTGTGTTACGATATATCCGTAAGGCTGAAACATAACAGATCTCATGAACTCTTCGTTTCTTCCTTCATCTTGGTTTTTAAAATCTGATAAGATTAAATAATTACCGCTATTGATATCATATGTATAATAATTTAATAATCCTGTATCAATAATTCCTGATATGATATATTGATGAACTTGATATCGGTAATAAAGTCCATCTTCACCGGATTCATACGAAAATCTTTTAGAGATTTTAGAGGAATCAATCGTATCATAGATTTCATCAATTTCAAAAAATTGACCAACTAAATCTTGTAAATTAAATTCTCCTTGTACTGTGTTTGCTAAATATTCATAAGCAACAACATCTGTAACTAAAATTTCATTTTCTGTTTCTGGCAAATGTCCATAGGATAAATTATAGTTATAAGATTCATCATATATATAATAACTATACTCTGTTGGTAAAATTCTATGCCATGAGCGAAGATCTCCTCCTGCCCTTACACGAATGAGTGGCGTTTGAGAAATTCCAGGAATAATTAAATGATTTTCTTGAATTCCTTTTTGTACATGAGATAATGGATACTCTTTTAAAAATTCTTGTAAAAAGAAAGCATCATCTTGAGTTATCTCTTTTTCATATGGATAAACATATTGAATGTAATCATACGGAGAAGCTGCTCCATTACTTTTTACAAGATAAAATTCATCCACATGATTTAATATTTGTGTATCAATCGCACGATTCAAAGGAAACTCAACTTCATTGAATGTTCCATAATAATCATATTCATCTTTAACAAGTTGTTGTTCCCTTGCTAAATTCATAACCGTCATGGCTAATGTTAACAAAAGTACAATAAACAAATTAATCACTAAACCTCTTTTTAATTGATGAAAGAAAATAGGAAGTAAGGCAAATTTTTTTGTTTTTCTTTGAGGAAGTTCCTTTGCTTTCGTAGTAACTTCTTGATATACATGATCTTCAACAACTTCACCATCAACAAAACGAATCATTCTATCTGCATATAATTCAGCTTTTTTAACATCATGGGTAACAATAATAACCAATTTATCTTTACTGATATCTTTAAACAACTGAAAAATTTTATGTGCATTTTTACTATCTAAAGCACTTGTGGGTTCATCAGCAAAAATAATTTTACAATTCTTAATTAAAGCACGAGCAATCGCAACTCTTTGCTTTTCTCCACCTGATAATGATTTTACTTTTTTATGTTCAAATCCCTTTAACCCAACTCTTTCTAAAGCTTCATGAATGTCTGCTTTATTATTTTGGATATTTAAGCATAATTTCATGTTTTCTTCAACAGTTAAGAATTCAAACAATGAATTTTTTTGGAACACGAACGCTGACGTAAAGTTGCGGTAATCTGTAATTGTTCCATAAGATTGTTGACTCAAATCTAGTCCATCTACTGTAACTGTACCTTCATAATCTAAATCCATTGCTCCAAGGATGTTTAGCAAAGTTGTTTTTCCACAACCGCTTTTTCCAACAATGATATTTAATCCAGTATCGCCGAATGTTAAATTTAAATCTGGGATGATGACTCTTCCTTTAACATAACTTTTCTGTAAATTTTTTATTTCTATCATGCTTATACCTATAAGTCCTTAATAATTTCAATTGGACTCTTTCTACAAATTGTTAATACCATGGTGATTAAACTAATAAACATCACTGCATAAATAATTGCATCCCATCCTAATATGCTACTCCAAGAAATGTAAAAGAATTGATATTCCATCACTTCTTGCGATGATGTATAAACAAAAGTGGTCATAATCCATGGGAAAATAAATTGTACTACCACTAACGATAAGATGAAACCAACAATAACATAAAAAATGGTTTCTAATAAGTATGGAACAATAATAGGAAACTTACTAATACCAAAAGAATATTTAATTCCTATTTTTTTCTTTTCAGCATTCAAAGTCATAGAATTAATGATAACGGCAAAAACAACGATAATAATCAATAAAGTAATTAAAAATTCATACATAACAAACTTAGAACTATCTGCCTTTGTCCATGTTGCTTTGGCATACGTAAAGGAAGGATTGACAACCTTTTCTGTTTTAATAATTTTATCGTAAAATATATTGTCCTTTTGAACTAAAATTCTACACATTGCCATTTTATCAACTCTAGTTCTAAAGTATTGATCTTTAACAATAACTGTTCCATCAATTCCATAGTTTGATAAATCTCTAAAAATACCTGATGCATAAATAGATAAATAACGATTCCTTTGACCATAACTATTCATACAACTTAAAGAAAATGAATTTACTTTGATTTCATTTTCTTCCATAATATTTTGCCATAAATTTTGTGACAACATAGCACTACTACCGGATCCGCTACTAGACGTAAGTCTGCTTCCTTGTACAATAGAAACAGTTGGCGCAGCAGATAATTTTTGTACCATAACTGTTGCTTCTTTAACCACTGGATCATCCCCTATATTTCGAGGCGTAACCGTATAATTAATTGTTTCAACAAAATAATTCATATTAAGTTTAATGCCATTGTGATAACCAACAAAATTACTAATTACAGCATTATATAATTGCAAATTTTCTTGAAAAGCCATTTGAACCATTTGATCATTTAAATTCTTATTTAAAAACTTTTCATAATCTGTATCCACAATTCCACAAATATCATAATATCTACCACCAATATTAATACGATCACCAATAACATATGGACGTCCAACATAATTTTCATAACAAGCACTCACATAATCAGTAATAGCCACTTCTGTAAGACTTACTGGGGCATGTCCTTCTTGATAATTTAGACGCTCATAATCATCCGTAACGATATTTCGAATGACTGGAGCATAAAAACTATCTTCCAAATCCACTGAAGAATTGACTAATGGAACATAGGTGTTGTATATTTCCAAAATATTTTCTCCACCATATTTATCTAATAAATCCCCATAATCATCCACTGAATAATAAGTCGAATATCCTTTAATATTATCTGCTAATTCAATATAATTACTACCATATTCATCTTGATATCGATGAAAACTAGTGGCAATATCAAAGAATGCATAACCACATAATACATTTCCAATAATTGGGATAAGAATTAGCATAATAAAAATGGCAATGCTTCTTGCTAAATTGCTACGAATAAAACGAAATGTAAATAATAATTGCTGTTTAAAAGTTATAATTGGTTTTGAAAAAGAAATTTTTTCTTTTACCATAGGTTCATTAATACTTGGATCCACTAGGTGATCATCCAATACCTTACCATCTTCAATTTCAATGATACGATCTCCATATTCATGTGCTGCATCATCATCATGTGTGATAACAACAACTAGACGGTCTTGGCTAATTTCCTTTAATAAATCCATAACAATTCGAGTATTTTTAGAATCTAAGTTTCCAGTAGGTTCATCAGCAAGAATCATGGCAGAATTTTTCACTAGAGCACGAGCAATCGCAACTCTTTGCATTTGTCCTGAAGAAATTTGATCAACCTGTGAATATTTAATATCCTCAATATCCACTTTTTTAATGACTTCATCCACAATAGAAAAATCTTCTTGATGTAAAAATTCAAGAGGAAGTTTAATGTTTTCATATACATTTAAATCTTCAATTAAATTATAATCTTGGAAAATTAATCCAACATAAGAATTACGATATCCAAACAATTGTTTTTTATTACCATTGTATAAAGAAATATCATCGATTATGACTTCTCCGGATGTCGGTACATCAACTCCTGACAACATATTCATTAAAGTGCTTTTCCCAGATCCACTAACTCCAACAATAAAGACCAAACCTTTTTGAGGAAAAACCAAATCAATATGATTTAATGCATGAATCAATTCATATTCTGTTTTGTAAGTTTTAGTAAGTTGTTTTATTTCCATGATATTCTATTCCTAACTTCAATATGGTTAATTATATCATTTACATCTTAAAAAAGCAATAAAAAGATAGAATTAGGCAGAACAAAAATAAAAAAGTTAATCCTATAAAAATAGCATTAACTTTATAAATTCTTTTAATTCGTTTGTGGATAAACAGTGGAAGAATAATGATATGTTTTTACACCATTTGGTGTTGTTACTTCTACTGTATATTTAACTTCTGTTGGTACTGTTACTTTTTTAATAATTTTACCTTCATTACTTAAAATAGATGGTGTTTCAGAAGTATATTTAATATCTAAATCACTTAAATTTATTAATATAAAATATTCAGCTTTCACAAGTTCCATGAATTCAGGGAAACGTTCTAAACGAATTAGAGATTGTGGACACATTTTACCTGAGAAGTTACGGTGGTGCATTACACGATCGATTCCTAAGTCAAAATACACAAGTAAATGAGCAATTAAATTGGCTGTGTTTCTCATGACTTGATTATAATCTACGCCTTGATGAATACAAGTTTCAATTCCAATTCCATTACGGTTTCCACCTGTCATACTGATACGTCTATAAGTACTATTATAATAGGTACCTGACATCATATAATTTCCATTTTCACCTGCATAAGTATAAATACCACTTTCGGTAATAATGGGTGGATTTGTTCCTGTAGATGGAGCTACAATTTTAGATTTTTTACCATTTAGGTAGAAGAATCCATCATTTCCAACTGTGATGGTTGGATTTGATCCCTCATATAAAACACCTGTATCAAAGAATTCAGCTGTTGTTGAACCATCACCAGCATGCCATGCAACTTCATCTAGTGGGATATGTTGATATATACTTTTATCATCTACGGTAAAATTCCATGAAGTTTGACGGTTATCTGTATTGATAATTTCATTCCATGCAGCTGCATCTTTTTCAATATCTCCTGTATCATGGAAGACAATATATTGAGTGGACGTTTTTTTCGCTGTACTTCTATTTCCAGAAGTCCAAGGAATAATACCATCATGAATTTCAAGTTGTTGGACATTATGATTATAGTCCCCTTCAGCATACGTTTTATGAATTTCTTGATCACTTGAAACAATAAATTGTGATGCTGCAATATCTTGTAAATAGAAATGAATATATCCTAAATCATCTTGCGTATAGCGAGTAACAGAGCCATCAAATGTTTTAAAATAAGTTTGGTGAATTTCATCTTTATGTAAAAGATTTAAGACATATTGAACTGCTTCTTCATCGCCAAAAGTTCTTACATTTAGTTCAAATGTTCCTGTGACACCATTTAATTCAATGGTTGCAGTTAATGTAACTTGTTGATTCTTTAAAAGTGTGGCAATGACACCTTCATTGGTTACAATGTTTGGTGCTGATGATACCCAAGTGATAGAAACTTGTTCTTGATCATCTGTTTTTGGTAAAGTGATATCATCTGTTATACAAGGTTCTTCAACATATCCTTTAAAAGTGTCTTCTAACCAATTTAAGGCATGATCAATTCTTCCTTGATCATCTCTTCCTTGAACAACAACATTTTTTTCACCTGTAATGATAATTCCTGCTATGTCAATATGATAAGTTATAACAACATCTTTATTTTCTTTAGATTGTGTAATATATTTTCCTTCAGAACTTAATACTGTTGGATCAGAAATTTCATAAGTAATATAAGCAACATAACCATCACGATTATAGGTTCTATCAACGGATGGCAAATCTACATCTTGGAATATAAAAGATGGAATTTGAGCTTCAATGATCTGTTTATATTCACTACTTGAATATTTCCCCTTTGTTTTAACGCTTTTTTGATAAGTTATATTTTCGTCTAATCCTACGATTTGGGCACTTAAAACAACTTCATCATCAAATAAGTTGCTTCGATACTGACCTTCGTCTGTAATACTTTGGGGGTTGGATGAACTCCAAATGAACACAACAAATGATGAATCTTCAAAGGTATAATCAATAGGTAAAGCAATATCTTCCGTACACTCATTTGGAATTAATTGATCTAAATAAGCTGCTACGATTTCTTCATAATTTAGGGGGTCATTTTTTTGTTCTTCTTTTTTACATCCTGCAAGTACAAATAAAGCCAAAAATCCTAAAAACAATAATTTTTTAATTTTCATAGAATTCTCCTCATTTCTATTTCGCTTATTATAACATACTTTACTTAAAAAAACAATAAAAAGAAAAAACAATAAAAAAAGGGAATAATTCCCTATTTATTGTCTGAATTTTTTTGTTGATTTTTAATTTCAGTTTGTGACTTTTCATCAGTTGTTGCAACTTCTACTTTAGCTTGCATCTTTTCATCAGAAATTATAGCTTTTACTTCAGCTTGTTGTTTTACTTCGGGAGTTACTGCTTTTACCTCAGTTTGTTGTTTTACTTCGTCGGGTGCAACCTCTACTTCTTTTTGCTGTGTTGCTGGTTTACTTTCAATATTTTTTTGAACTTTTACTTTAGGTACTGTTCCATTTAAATATGGACAATGTTTTAAAATATGTTTTTTTCTATAATAACATTTTCCCTTCGTAAAATAATCACAATGATAACATTGAGTGTTTTCAGTATTCAAACCATTGACTTGAACAACTCCAACTCCTTTATTAATTTGACGAATAATTAAATTCATTTCTTCTAAAGCGGTTTTCATGGTAAAGAATGAACCTAATTCTTCTTTATCATCATAATAAATCACAAAAAAAGCACCCTTTTCTTTAATGGTAATACTTTTATTCATGTACAAGATTTTAGATTTTTCCTTATTTGTAATGTACATTGTTCTAATAATTTCCCTTCAAGTGAAGAGAAAAATCTCCTTCCCTTTTATTCTCTTTACTCTTATTTTATTTTATTTTAAATCATTTGTCAATACATTTAAATGTTTATTTCCTAGTTTTAGACAAAAAAGAGTCCACCTTTAGTACCCATACCCACATACTAAGAAAGCTTAAGGCTGCTTCAATTACGACCTGACCTGGTTCACTTCTTAATATTGGATATAGGTAATAAAGATGAACTCTAGTATAGAGATTATATCATCTTTTATAGTGCAATGCAAGTATTTTTTCTTTTTTTTTATTCTTCTACTTGGTCTCGCAATTGATTTTCTTCATTTGTTTCTAAAGAGCGGTTTTCTTGAATTTCTTGAGCTACTTTTTCTTCATGAACATCCGTTTCTATTTTCTTTTCTACGTTTTCAGTCTTCTTAGACAACTCCTCCCTTGAAGTTGTTTTTTTAGAAGAAACCTGAACAGATTTAGGATTGGATGACTGTTGTTCTTTTGCCTTTTGCGCTGCTAGCTTCTCTTTTTCTTTCTCTTTTGCTTTTTGCGCTGCTAGCTTCTCTTTTTCTTTCTCTTTTGCTTTTTGCGCTGCTAGCTTCTCTTTTTCCTTTTCCTTTGCTTTTTGTGCTGCTAACTTCTCTTTTTCTTTCTCTTTTGCTTTTTGCGCTGCTAGCTTCTCTTTTTCTTTTGCCTTCGCTTTTTGGGCTGGTGTTAACTTCTTAGTTGTTGACGCAGATACTTTACGTGTTGTTGTTCTTGGAACAGCTGGTTTTGCTTCTTTAGAAGAAAAATCTTTTGCTTCAATCTTTTTATCATCTTTTGGATATTGTTTTCTAATCTGTGTTAAAACAGACTTTTCAACATCCTCCATACCAATCTCATTAATAAATTCTTCTAGAGTTAATCCTTTCCATTTTGCATATAATACAATATCTTCAGCTGGCATTACTTTACATTGGCAGGGTTCACTAAATTCCTTATCTAAAAACCATCCAACAAAATAGTATCCATCTCTAACTGGAGTAGGTAATTCAGGGAATGGTTGATTCACCTTTACTTCTTGAAATGGAATTTCTTTTCCTCCATTAACTTGAAATTCTATTTTCCTTTTATTTTCTTTTGGTTTATGGAAAAGAAAAATAGCAACTAAGATTATCAATATAAAAACAACAACAACTGCTAACAAAATTAATTCACCTTTTGTCATTTTTTTCTTCTCCTTTTTTGACATTTTTTTCCGCTTTAATTATAACATATTGTTTAAAAAAAGAAAAGAGGAAAATCAATCAGAATTTTTCTTTTTTTCCCTCAATTCTTGAAAGAAAGTTTTCATTAAATTGCTAATTTGTTCTTCACACAAACCCTTTTTTACATGAACCGTATGGTTAAAAAGACCTTCTTTAAATAATTCTAAAGTACTTTCTACACAACCATACTTAGGTTGCGCAATTCCATATACAAGAGTATTCATTCTCGATTGAATAATAGCGCCAGAACACATAATGCAAGGCTCTAAAGTCACATAAATTGTTGCATCGTCTAGAATCCAACGATTTAACTTATGACAAGCTTTTTCAATGGCTAACATTTCTGCATGATAAATGCTACACTTCTTCGTATGTCGTTCATTGTGAGCTCTTGCAATAATTTTATCTTGAACAACAATAACACAACCTACAGGAACTTCTCCATTTCGGTAGGCTTTTAAAGCTTCCTTGTAAGCTTCTTTCATATATTTTTCATCGTTGCTTTCCATTTGGTTTCCCTTTAACAATATGACAATGTCTACATCTTGCTTCATATTTTTCCTTAGCTCCCACTAAAACAATGGGATCATTATAATGAGCTGGCTCTCCATTAATGAGTCTTTGGGTCCTCGTTGCAACAGCACCACACACTTGACATATCGCATTTAGCTTTGTTACATATTCAGCACGAGCCAATAAAGAGGGCATCATCCCAAAAGGTTCTCCACGAAAATCCCGATCTAAACCAGCAACAATGACGCGAACTCCTTGATCAGCCAATGTTTCACATACATCAATAATACCATCATCTAAAAATTGCACTTCATCAATGGCAACTGCATAAGGAAGAGTTTGAATATAATCCATAATTTCTTGAGATTTAGAAATGAGAATAGATTTACTTCTTTCATTGTTATGTGATACAACTTCATCAACACTATAACGATTGTCTATTTTAGGTTTAAATACAAGAATACTTTTCTTTGCATATTCAATACGTCTAATTCTTCTTAATAACTCTTCCGTCTTACCAGCAAACATACTTCCTGTAATAACTTCAATCCACCCATCTTTTAATTGTAAATCCATTGTTATATCCCTCCAAACTCTCCTATATTATACTATTTTTCCCTTTTTTTTGAAAGAGTTTTTTAACCTTTTTTCTCAATGAAAAAAATCTTGACATCTCTACAAAAATGTTATATAATATTGTAGTAAAAACTTACTATGGTTACCTAAGCCATGGCGGAAGGAGTAAACTATGAAAAAAGGAATTCATCCAAAATATCATACAGTGACTGTCACATGCAGTACCTGTGGGGCAACATTTGAAACTGGTTCTACTGCGAAAGAAATTCGTGTAGATACATGTTCAAAATGTCATCCTTTCTATACTGGACAACAAAAGTTTGTGCAGGCAGCTGGACGAGTTGAAAAATTCAATAAACGTTTAGAAAAGAAAGAAAAATAAAGAAGGGCATAACCCAATGGGTTGTGCTTTTTTTATTTTTAAAGGTTTCATTGATTCTTTCGGTAAGTAGTGACCTTTTTCTTTGTTTGTCATAAAATATAGAGAACCTGATTCAAGAAAGGAAGAAAAAATGGTTACAATTAGTTTATGTATGATTGTGAAAGATGAAGAAAAAGTTTTAGAAAATTGTTTGCAAAGTGTTCAAGATTTTGTTGATGAAATCATTATTGTGGATACAGGATCAGAAGATAAAACAAAAGAAATTGCGAAAAAATATACTCAACAAGTTTATGACTTTCCTTGGCAAAATGACTTTGCTTTAGCACGCAATTATTCTTTTTCTAAAGCAACAAAACAATATTGTTTATGGTTAGATGCTGATGATATCATAACAAAAGAAAATCAAGAGAAATGGATAAAATTAAAAAATGATTTAGACGAAACTATAGATATCGTGATGATGCCTTATCATACTTCTTTTGATGAAGATGGAACTCCTCTTTTTATTTATGAAAGAGAACGTTTAATTAAAAACATTCCTATCTATCAATGGGAAGGTACGATTCATGAAGTCATTCCTATTTTTGGTCATATTAAACATAGTGATATTGTCATTACACACACCAAAAAAGAAGTTTATCCTTCAAATAGGAATCTTATAATCTATGAAAATCTTTTAAAGGAAAAGAAAAAATTTAATTCGAGAGAACTTTATTATTATGCAAGAGAATTGTTTGATCATGAACAATACGAAAAAGCTATTGTACAATTGAAACTTTTCTTATCTCAAAAAGATGCATGGATAGAAAACAAAATTGATGCCCTAAGACTTTTATATCTTTGTTATGAAAAAATAAATGCATCTGATGAACTCAAACTTTCAACACTTTTTCTTACTTTTTCTTTTGACATTCCACACGCTGAAATATGTTGTGAAATTGGACGTTTTTTTCAAGAAAGAAATCAATATGAAAAAGCCATTTTTTGGTATCAACTTGCTTTACAAATACCAATGAAAACAGAATCAGGTAGATTTGTTTTTACAGATTGTTATGGCTTTTTACCTTGTATTGAACTTGCTGTTTGCTATGACCATATAGGGAATTTAGAAAAAGCATGTTTATATAATGAAAAAGCTGGAACATTTAAGCCAAATTCTAAATATGTTCTTATGAACAGAAGTTATTTTGAAAATCAATTCAAAGGAAAGGAGTCTCAATGAATTTCAATTATAACTACGATTATAATCAATATCCTAAAACAGGATGTCCCTATGGATGTATGAATGAATGTGGTGGAAACACCAACAATAATGGAACAACTGGACCTACAGGTCCAACGGGACCAAGGGGTGCAACGGGAGCAACTGGACCTAGAGGCCCTAGAGGAATCATAGGCCCCACAGGACCAAAAGGAGCAACAGGACCAAGGGGTGTAACAGGACCTATTGGACCAACAGGAGCACCTGCTGTTACTTCCATTGCTTTCGCAAATTCAACTGAAGAAATAACAACATCTGGAAACTATACTGTTGCTCCTACGATTCTACCCGAAGGTACAACAGAAATTACTTTTGATGCGGAATCAGGAAATTATACATTACAACCAGGAATTTATCAAATTCAATATTCTGCAACAACAACATCACAAACAGGCAGTACAATTCAACTTTCTATTTATAGGAATTCCTCAGAAGATCCTGCCACTGTTTCTGTAGGAAATGCAAACGGAACTTCTAATTTATCCCGTACTCTTATTTATAATATTACTGCACCAACTCAAGTTGCATTACGTATTACAACTACAGGTGCCAATGCGAATGCATCAGATATCAACTTTTCGATTCAAAAAATTGGTATAACCCCATCAACAGAAGTTTAAGCAAAAATCCAGAAATGATATATATTATCATTTCTGGATAAATTCATTCCATATCGTATGAGTAGGTTCTAAAGCAAAGGTCATCTCTTCCTTAGTAATAGGATGTAGTATCGTTATGGAATAGCACCATAATCCAAGCTCTTCTTCTTTTCTAATATTTTTAACAGGATGATATTTATAATCATGAACGACCGGATGATGTATATAAGCAAAACTACAACGAATTTGGTGAAATCTTCCACTTACCAAATCCACTAATAAATAAGAGTGTTTCTTATTATGTTCCAAAACATGGTAAGTTAATATAGATGGCTTACCATCTAAAGCAACATAAGCTCTTTTTTTAACTTCATCTTTTTTTAAACAAAGTGAAAGTTTTCCATCCTGAAAAATTTCACCTTCCACCATAACTAAATATTGTTTTTTCCATCGATGATGATAAATATCATCACTGAGTCTTTGAGCAGCTTTACTTGTTTTTGCAAGCACTAAAACACCACCAACACGACGATCTAAACGATGAACTAACCCTAAATATACATTTCCTGTCTTATTGTATTTCTTCTTTAAATATCCTTTTACAATATCATTGATATCGATATCATTGGTATCATCTTTTTGACAAAGAATATTAATGGGTTTTTCAATAACAATTAAATGATTATCTTCATAAAGGACATGAAGCTTTTCAATATATTCATCACAATGTATCATATACTTCTCCCAATTCAGGAAGAATTTTTTCAATATCTTCACTAGATTCAATAGGAATCATTTTCTTCCTCAAATAGACTTTGATTCCATCTTCTAGGGAAACTGCGAAAAATGGTCGAATTTTTCGATAACTCAAATAAGATCCATAACTTGTTTCAACAACTTCTTCTCCCAAGGATAAAACGGCATCACTTAATTCATGATATAAATTTTCATCTTGTTCACTAGAAAAAATACAAGGAACAATCGAATGATCAATGGATTTACTTTGAAAATGTTTTTCAAAAATAAGATATTGACCCATAAAACGAAAATGAATGGCCTCAATTAAATAAGGCATTTTTTGAATCGCTTGGTAATCAAAAAAATGAAATGATTCTGTTAAAATGATTAAACGTGGAACATAGTGAACTTTTTTAGAAAATTCTTTTCCAAAATGATCAGCAATCAAAAGTTTAAACTCACTTAAATGTTCTTGGATATAGTCAATATAAATTAATCCATTTTGAATCGTTCTACTCCATTTTCCAAATCGATATTCCAAAACAACCAAACGATAATCCTCATCGATTGCAAGAAGGTCTATTTTATAATTCTGATCATGATTTATCCAATAGTTTTTTTCTATCGTTGTAAGACCTAAAAAAGAGACATGTTCTTCTAATATTTCAATCGTTTCTTCTTTCGTTTTTTGTTTTACTTTTTCTTCTTTGTTGGTTTTTAAATTCATTAACTTTATATCCATAATTCTATCCTCATTTTGTATTATATATCAAAAATAAAAAAATGTAAATAAAAGTTGAAAATAACGATGACAATTTTTAAAGGAAATCATGTTCAATCTCATCAACTTGTCATTTACTCTATTCTTCATTGTCATTATATAAAAAAGTGCTTTAGGAATACTTCTAAAACACTTATTTACATTGATAACAATAATGTTTCATTTTATGATCTTGAATTAATTGAATAAAAGATTGATATTCTTCCTCTTTTAATTGTCTTTTTTCAACAATCACTGCACCTTGCTTTGAAACATAGAAATAAAAATAACATTTTGTTTCATTCACTTCAACAACTTGGGAATAAGGATACACTTTAATATCTCCTTCCACATTTTGTTCAATACGATCTTCATAAAAAATAATTTCTTGTGGGGGCCTTTTATATCGAGATTGTGCTGTTTTTTTTGCAAGCAAATCAGCACGTGTTGGATATAAAATAAACATCACAATACTCACAATCATCATAATCAATCCCATGATATATTCATGAAAAACAAAAGTAACGATACTTGCAATGATTATTAATAAACAAGAAAATCCATAATAAATCCATCTTACATTGGATTTTTTATTAAGATGGAAACGGAAGAATGCCCTCATAGCATCTTCTGTATAAGCAAATTGTGTTTTAATCATTTTTTTCTTGTGGATGATCGTCTTTTTCTTCTTGATTCTCTTTTGTTTCTTCGATTACATCTTCATCAGAATTATCTTTCGTATCTTCTGTTTCATTTGTAATAGTTTCTGGATTGAATTCTTGATGAACGTAAGTAATTGGTTTTTTAACCAATTCTTTTGTAACTTTCTTATATTTGATGACAGCTATTTTTTCATTTAAAATTTCTTCTAATTCTTCATAAGTTCCTTCAACAACTTTATTGGGATCCTTTTCAATAATCAATGGACTTTTTCCAATATACAAATAAAAATATTGAGGAATTTCATGAATCTCTGTTACTTGCAACCAATCATAAGGATAACTCTCATTTGGTTGATCAACAGGGATTAGAATGATTTTATCTTCCCTTATTTCAATATATTGTTCAGAAACTTTTCGACGATTAAAATAAGCTTCTAAACTTCTATCTATTTTTTGATCATAGCGGAAACCTTCTATAAAGAAGTAAACAGCAAAAATAATGATGACAACAGAAAAGATGATACTCAAAGTATTTTTTTCATCTTCTGTAATTAAATTACTTACCAAATAATAAACACCTGAAGCAAAAGCTATAAGACCTATAATCGCATAAATTAATGGAAATTTTCTACGATATACAATCGAATAAACATTAAAATATTTCATGGCCTTAAAATCATAACGAACAAACATTTTAACTTTTTTTCCTGTATAAGGTTCTTCTAAAGTTTTTGAGTCTACAGTTTCATTTTCCATCACTTCATTTGACGACTTTTCTTCTAAAGATGGATTCGTATCTTGCGATACTTGATTTTCTTGATTCATATTTTCGTTTTTATCTTCCATTTTATTTTCTCCTTTATATGTATTATAGCATAGTTTTTTTAAAATAGAAATAATTAATTTAATTTTCATTCCTTTTTTTATTAAAACGGTGTATAATAATCATAAGAATATGGAAAGGAGAAAAAAATGAAAATCTTTATTAGTGCTGATATTGAAGGTGTCAATAATATTGCTCATTGGGATGAAACAGATCCTAGTGGATTTGATTACACCTATTTTAGAAAACAAATGACTGAGGAAGTTAAAAGGGCATGTATTGGAGCAAGAAAAGCAGACCCAAATTGCGAAATCTTAATTAAAGATGCTCATGATACAGCAAGAAACTTAGTGATGAG
>CANQVW010000012.1 GCA_947627395.1 uncultured Bacilli bacterium
CTCCAATAGGATCTTTTTCTCCCATATCCAGTTTATCCGGAGCATGAACAATGGAAATTTTTTCACATGGTTTCATGTATTGTTTGATTTCTTGTTCGTTTCCATATAAAACCAGCTCTAAATCTTTAAAATTTTGAATGGCAAGAAGACATCCTTCCACAATTTCTTTAGGAGCATAATCTCCCCCCATCGCATCAATAGCTAATTTAATCACGTACTTCATCTCCTATTCTAACATTTCTTTTTTACTTTCATAATTTTCTATAGCCATATTTAGTAAATTTTTATACGATGGATTTGAAAAAATTTCATTGTTTTCAAACATCTCATTTGCACATTGATTGGCTATTTCTAATATATCACTATCAACAACTAAATCAGCCATTTTAAAGGCAACGTTTCCAGTTTGTTTTTCACCAAATAAATCTCCAGCTCCACGAATGAATAAATCTTCTTCTGCTAAAGCAAATCCATCATTGGTTTCTTCAACAAGTTTTAATCGTTTAATTGAACTTTCCACAGTCGATTTACTAATTAAAAAGCAATAAGCTTGGTCATCACTTCGACGAACTCTTCCTCTCATTTGGTGGAGTTGGGCAATTCCAAAACGATCTGCATCAAGGATGACAATGGTGGTTGCATTAACGACATTCACTCCAACTTCAATGACACTTGTTGCTACCAATATTTGAATTTCATTTTCATAAAATTTACGCATGACTTCCTCTTTTTGTTCTGTTTTTAATCTTCCATGAATTAAACCAACTTCACAAAAACCTTCATAATATTTTTTGGTGTTTTCATAAACAGAAAGTGCATTTTGTAAATCCATTGCATCTGAATCTTCAATCATTGGTGTAATGATATATACTTGTTTTCCATTTTGGACTTGTTCACGAATATGATCAAAGACTTCTTGTCTTGTTTCATAATTAATATATTTTGTAATCACTTCTTTACGATTTCCTGGTAAAGTTTTAATGATAGATATATCCGATTCCCCCAATATACTAATGGCTAAGGTTCTTGGAATTGGGGTGGCGCTCATTTTTAAATGATCAATTAAATACCCTTTTCCTACCATTGAAACTCTTTGACGAACGCCAAAACGATGTTCTTCATCTGTAACGACTAAACCTAGTTTATGAAAGGAAACATCTTTTTGAATTAAACTATGTGTTCCAATCACCAATTGAATGGTTCCATCAGCTAATCCTTCTAAAATGTTTTTTCGATCTTTTGGATTTACACTAGAAGTTAGCAATGCAATTTTTAGATTTGTATTTTGAAATAATTTGGTAAATGTTTGATAATGTTGAGTAGCAAGTACTTCTGTTGGTACCATGATAGCACCTTGATACCCTGCCGTGATAGCCGCATATAAAGCAATGGCGCTCACAACAGTTTTTCCACTTCCAACTTCACCTTGTAACAAGCGATTCATTTTGTAAGAGGAATGCATATCTTCTAAAATGGCTTTTAAGCTCGTGACTTGATCTTCTGTAAGAATAAAAGGTAATTGATGAACAAATTCTTTTACTTTTTCTTGATCGTAAGATAATGCAACTCCTTCTGGAAAATGTTTTCGCATATAAAATAAATATTTAATTTTAATTTGATATTTTAATAATTCCTCAAATTTTATTCGATAGATAGCTTGCGTTGTTTCACTCATTGCTTCAGGCAAATTAATCGAACGTATAGCATCACGGATTGACATTAAATGATATTTTTCTAAGATGGATTGGGGTAAATCTTCTATTAATTGATCTTCGTATTCCTCAAATAATTTTTCTTTGATTTCAAATATTTTTTTATCTTCAATTCCTTTGATATTAAAGATGGGATGAATTGCACTTTCAAATTCATCAAAGGCAATTTCTGAAGCAGTAAATTTTGTTTTTTTGACATCAAATTTTCCTGTTAAACGAACATATGTCCCATAATGAATTTTATTACGAAGAAAATAACGATTGAATATCGTGACTTTCACTTTAACATCATCCACATCAACATAAAAAGTCATCATGTTTAAGTTCGTTTTTAAATTCATCACGGTTGCTTTACTTTGCACAATTCCTGCTACAGTGACTGTTTTGGTTACATCCGTAACTTCATCAATGGGAATAATGGTATAATCTTCAAAACGAGATGGAAAACTATAGAGTAAATCATTAACTGTATGAATTCCACATCTTTTTAATTGTGAAACAATTTTTGAACTAATAAATTCTACTTCTGATAATTCTATCATAATCCCCACACTTTCTTTTATATGCAATAAAAGGGGTAATGAGCCCCTTTATCTATTCTATTGCAAGAATGTAACTATACACTTCTTGATCCCCCTTGATAAATTCTACTTCAAGATTTGTATAGTTCTTTTCAATATATTTTTGAATTTCATTTAATTCTTTTTGAGATACTCCGCTACCATAAATAATGGTAACAATATCTTTTGCACTAATATCTTTAGCTTTTAATAAACTCTTTACTGTATCCGTACGTTTTTTGTTTGATGTTACTATTTTACCATCAACAATTCCAATGAAATCATCTTTATGAACTTTGATTCCTTCAATTTCTGTGTCGCGTACAGAATAAGTAACTTGGGCACTAATGACATTTTGAATGACTTCATTCATTTCTTTTAAGATTTGTTCTGGTTCACCATTTAAATCTAACATAGTTAATGCGGAAAAGCCTTGAGCAATGGTTTTTGTTTCCACAATCCATACTTTACTTTCTTCATAAATTTTTGCAGCTTGTTTTGCAGCTAAAACAATATTTTTATTATTTGGAAATACAATGATGTTTTCCGCATTTAATGTATCAAATCCATTAATAAAGTCTTCTGTGGATGGATTCATGGTTTGTCCACCACTGACAATATAATCAGCCCCCATATCACGGAAAGTAGATATCAATCCTTCGCCACTAGCAACAGTAACAACGGCATATTTACTGCGTTGCTCTGGTTTTTGTGGTTTTTGAATGTGAACTTCTCCACATGGACAAATACCTTGTTGCACATGTGTGATGTTGGTTAATTCATTGTGTTGGATACTCATGTTTTCCACTTTAACTTTAGTGAACTCACCAAATTGTTGGGCAATGGTTAATACTTCACCTGGTTTTAATGTATGAATATGTGTTTTAATGGTTTTGTCTTCTTTTACAATGACAATTGAATTTCCAAGTGGAGAAATTAAATCTAGAAGCTGTTTTTCTTTGAAATTTTCAACACCTATTTTTTGATTATTCAATTCTAAAATAAATTCTGTACAATAATTTAGGGAAGTATCTGTAGTTCCATTCATCGTTGGATTGGCTAGATGAACTGTTGCAGAATCAAAATCTTCCGTTAGAATTTGTCCATTCAATGCCTTTTGCATTCCTTCTAAAATGCACAGATATCCAGCACCACCACTATCAACAACACCAGCTTCTTTTAATACCGGAAGAAGTTCAGGTGTACGTCCTAGGGAAGCTTTGGCTTCTTGAATATATTCTTCAAAAAATTCATTAATGGACATTTTAGAGTTGGCAATTAAATTCATTTTTTCACTTGCTTCACGAGCAACAGTTAAAATGGTTCCCTCAACAGGTTCTTTGACTGCTTTATATGCTTGAGTGACTCCACTTGCAAAAGCTTTCGCAAGTGTGTAAGAATTGACGCTGACAAGTCCTTCTAAGCCTTTACTTAACCCTCTAAATAGTTGGGATAAAATAACACCAGAATTTCCTCTTGCACCCATAAGCATAGCCCTTGATAATCTTTTGGATACTTCAAATATATTCACTTCGTCTAATAAGCTAATTTCATTTACGCCACTTTCAATGGTCATTTTCATATTGGTTCCTGTGTCTCCATCAGGAACGGGAAAGACATTTAAAGAATCGACGTATTGATAATTTTTTCTTAGATTTGCAGCCCCATTTAAAACTAACGTTTTAAAAAGTTGGCCATCTAATTTATTAACACTCATATAGAACACCCTTTCTTTTGATCTTCATTCAAATCATTTCTATTCTTTCGTTCATAAAGAAGAAAGATTTACTACTTTCATCAAAAACATAGGTAGGTTTCATCAGTAAGTACTACTTAATTATACCACAGTATTGGGTCAAAAGCAAGCAATTTAAATGTTGAAAAGAGGTTTTCCTATGTAATTTTTGTCATTTTTTGTGTGAATTTGTCGATTAAAAAAACATTTTTGAAACTATTTCATAAAATTATTTTTTTTACTTGCTATTCTCCTAAAAATATGATAAAATATGATGGACTTAAAAATTAAGGAGGTACTATTATGGCTCGTAGATGTTATATAACTGGTTTGGGAACAGTAACAGGTAATAATCGCCCTCACTCATTAAAAGCTTCACGTAGGACATGGAAAGCAAACTTACAAAAAGTGAGAATCATTGATGAAGATGGTAAAGTAAAACGTGTATATGTTTCTACACGTGCTTTAAGATCTGGATTAGTAAAACGTGCATAATTTTATGAAAACAATTTTATGATAGAATAGACTTCCCAAGTTTTAGAAGTCTTTTTCTTTATCCATAAATCATAATAGGGACTGTTTTTCAGCCCCTTTTTTCTATAGATATCCTAAAAATCGTCGATGATGACTACTTTTAGGATTTTTTAAATAAACTTTTTATTTTTAAAACAATAAATGAAAGAAATTTAGGTAACTTGATACAAATAATTCTCATATTTTCTTCTCCTCAATATCTACTTTACTATATGCGTAAGCGTGGATAAATATGTATGTTTTTATTTTGTTTTCATTACCAAAAGTGGATGATTTGTATAAAGAATTCCCTCGTCTAAAATTTCATTGCTTAGACATAAATTATCACAAATTTTTAACACATAATTTTTTAATGGATATTTAAATCCTTCTAAAGAAATGATGGATTCCTGGAGAGCAAAAAATGAAATATAAGAATATTCATCTTTTAAAAAGATTTCTTTATTCTGTCCGATAAAGATTTCATTTCTTGCATCCACTATTTTTATAAAATAATTTTGATAGAAAGCGAGTAAATGCAAAGCAACTTGATAATGATCTAATCGTCCACCTGTTGCATTGTATATATAAATCTGATCTTGTTTTTGAAAGAAAGGTTGATGAATCAACCAAAATAAAGCTAATTCTAAATCTCCCTCATTCTTATGAGAGGGGTAAAAGTGAGGAGAAAGTAAAAAGGGATAGTTTACAATGTCATCATTTTGCACATCTAAAGATACAAATTCTTTTAAACTATCTTGATCTCCAAAATAAGTTGTAATTTTTTTATCTAGATGATGCAATGTATGAAATCCTCCATCTACAGCAATGTAAATGGTTTGATTTTCTTCTTCTTTTGAAAAATTTTTTTCTAAAAGGGTAAAAGAATCTTCACCAGCACAAACGAGTTTATAAATCATAATGCTTCTAGTTCCTTGATTTTTTTTACTCGATCTTGACTATGGAATAAATAAGTTCCAGCTACAACCACTTCACAGCCGGCTTGAGCAGCTAATTTAGCTGTCTGGTCATTGATTCCCCCGTCTACTTCTATTAAGTATGAATAACTATGCTCTATTTTTTGTTGTTTAAGGAAGAAGATCTTATCCAATGCTTGCTTCATAAACTTTTGTCCACCAAATCCAGGTTCAACAGACATGACCAATACCAAATCTAAATCTTCTAAATAGTCTACTAGATCTTTTACAGGGGTGTTGGGTTTAATTGCTAAACCTGCCTTGGATCCATATTCATGAATTTGACGAATCATTTCTTTGACATCTGTTTTGCTTTCCTCTAAAGCTTCTAAATGAACTGTTAAATAGTCTGCCCCACTTTCAATAAATGTTTTTGCATATATCTCGGGATGACTAATCATTAAATGAACATCAAATAGCATTTGAACTTTTCCTTTTAAATTTTGAAAGACGCATGTTCCTAAACTAATATTGGGAACAAAATGCCCATCCATCACATCAATATGCAAAAATTTGGCATTTTCGACCGTTTTTACTTCCTCTAATAGTTTTGTGAAGTCTGCAGCTAAAATTGATGGGGCAACTTCTAACATAGATTCCTCCTAATATTTTGGTTTTTTGTTTTTGATTTCTTGTACAAATGAAAGATAATTTTCATAACGTGATTTTCTAATTTTACCTTGTTCAACATCCGCTTTAACTTGACATCCTGGTTCGTTGATATGAGTACATCCATGAAACCTACATTTCCTAGTAAAAAATTCTTTAAATGTATGGGATAGGCTCACAATATCCATATCTAAATCTAAAACTCCAAAACCAGGCGTATCTGCAATCCAACCATCTTCGACAGACAAAAGTTCCACATGTCTTGTGGTATGTTTTCCTCTTCCCAATGCTTTTGATATGGCATCGGTTTTTAAGGAAAAATGGTCAAACAAATTAATCAAAGTTGATTTTCCAACACCACTTTGTCCTGCAACGACACAAATGGAACTCTTAATTTCTTTTTTAATTTCTTCTGCTTCTTGAGGAGTAAAATATACAGGATATCCTAAACTTTGATAATAGCTTTTTATTTCAAGATAGTCTTCTTTTTGTACAAGATCTTCTTTACTAAAGATTAAAACAATGTCAATGTCTAAATATTCTACTTGTGATATCATCCGGTCTAGTAAGTTTAAATTCAATATGGGCTCAACTAGGGAAGTTACAATCAACACTTTATCCATGTTGCTGACTGGGGGACGAACCAACTCATTTTTTCTTGGTTCAATAGAAACAATGGTTTGATTTTCAATTGTGACAATATCACCAACTTTAGGTACAATTTTTTTATGACGAAAAACGCCTAAAGGTTTACAAACAATCGTCTCTTCTGGTGTTTGAACTGTATATTCACCGCTCATTGATTTAATGATTCTACCTGTCATAAAACTCCTATTTTTTATTTAATTCTTTCATACGTAATTGTCCACATGCAGCATCAATGTCATGCCCTTGTTCTTTTCGTAATGTTACATTGACATGATTTTGGTGCAAATAATCAAAGAAAGCTTTACTTCTTTCTTTTGAACTTCTTTTAAATAAGCCATTTGATTCATTCATTGGAATTAAATTGACATAACAAAGGATTCCTTTGATGAGCATGGTTAGTTGATTTGCGCAAGTGATGCTATCATTAATTCCATCGAGTAAAATATATTCAAAAGTAACCCTTCTAGAAGTTTTTTCTTCATAAGAGCGAACGGCTTCGATTAATTCTTCTAATGGATAGCGATGATTCACTGGCATATATTGATTTCTTAATTCATTATTTGGAAAATGCAAGCTGATTGCTAAATTGACTTGTAAATCTAATTGACTAAATTCATTCATTTTAGGAACGATTCCACATGTGGAAAGAGTGATGTGCCTTGCACCAATTTCTAGTCCTTTTGCATCATTGATAATGCGAATAAAATCGATGACATGTTCATAATTATCAAAAGGTTCACCAATTCCCATAATGACGACATGACTGACACGTTTATTTTCCTTTTGTAATAGGCGATGAATCGTTAATACTTGTAGTACCATTTCATGAACTTCTAAATTTCGAACTTTTTTATGCATGCCACTGGCACAAAACTTACAGCCCATGTTGCATCCAACTTGGGTGGAAACACAAACACTTTGTCCATATTCATAGTTCATGAGTACTGTTTCAATGCAATTTCCATCACTTAATCTAAATAAATATTTCCTAGTTCCATCTTGAGATATTTGTTCTTTTTCAATGGTTAATTGATCTAGTAAAAATTTTTCTTTTAATATTTTCACATTTTCTTTTCCCATGTTTGTCATATCATCAAAAGAAACAACCAACTTTTTATATAACCATTCAAAGATTTGTGTAGCTCGGTAAGGTTTTTGATTTATCAAAAGAAGTTCTTCTTCTAATTTCTTTTTCGTAAATCCATATAAACTACGCATTTTCTTTCCTCTTTAGTTTGCATACATAAAAGCCGTCTGTATGATATTCAAATGGTAATAAAAGTCTTTCTTCTTGTTTTTCATATTCTGGATGATGACTTAAGAAGATGTTCATTTGTTCTTCATTTTCTAATCGATTAATGGTACATGTGGAATAGATTAAATTCCCACCTTTTTTAACCAAGGAAGCGATACTTTCTAATATTTGTTGTTGAAGTTGAATGATTTCTTGAATAGAATCATAGGTAATGTTATATTTTAAATCAACTTTATGCCCCATAACTCCTAATCCACTACAAGGTAAATCGGCAAGGATGGCATCAAATGATTCATCTTTAATAACTTGTCCTAATTTTCTTGCATCAATTAACTCACTTTCCACATTCTTAACTTTCCATTGTTTAAAATTTTTTTGCATTAATTTTATTTTGTGAGGGTGAACATCACAAGCAAAAATGCGCCCTGTATTTTCCATTAATGCTGCTAAGTGCGCAGTTTTTCCTCCTGGTGCACTGCAAACATCTAAGATTGTGGAATCTTTTTTTGGGGCAAGAACCTCACCAACCAATTGGCTGGCAATGTCTTGAATAATAATTTTTCCTTCATTAAATAAAGGATGATGAATTAAAGAATTGTGAACGATTAAACCATTTTGTACAAGCTCACTTTCTTCAAATTCAATTTCCTCTTGTCTTAAAACATTCATGACTTCTTCTTTTGTTGTAAGAAGAGTATTGACCCTAATAGCTGTGGGTTGAACTTGTTGATTATATTCAAATATTTTCGTTACTGTATTAAAATCATAATCTTTTAATAAATAAGAAACTAACCATGTTGGATAACTATATTTGATGCTCAAATATTTGATATCTTCTAATCCATCAAAAGATCGAACATCTTCTCTTAAAAAGTTTCTTAAAACACCATTGATAAAAGATCCAATCGCACGATCCGTCATATTTGCTAAAGAAACAGATTCATTCACAACGGCATATTCAGGAATATCTAAATAAACAAGTTGGTAAATACTCATTAATAAAAGACTATTCACCCAAGGTTTTTGTTTTTTTCTTAAGAAAGGTTCTAAGTAATAGGCTAATGTTATTTTATTTTCCACAGTTCCTAAAACAAGTTTTGTGAATAAACTTTTTTCTTCTGGGGAAAATTCAAACTTTTCAATGGTTTCATTGATGACAATATTACAATATCCTTTTTGATATAATATTTTTTCAATTGCATTTAGAGCTATTTTTCTAATGTTCATTTTCTAGTACCTGCAAAAATTTTTCTAAATCTTTTCCTTCAATATAACATTCACCAACATCTCCATGTCCTAAATCCCCACAACGATGAAAATCAGAACCAGCTGTAACCAATAAATGATGCTCTTTCGCAAGAGATCTTAAGATAGTTTCTGGATTATTTTTTCTTGGATACACTGCTTCAATTCCATCAAATCCCATAGGAAGGAGTTCTTCAGCCGAACTATTCTTAAGGATACATGGATGAGCTAAAACAGCAAGTCCACCTGCTTCATGAATCAAAGACACTCCAAAGGGGGTGGTCATTTTTGTTGAAGGGGTATAACATGGGCAGCCATGTCCTAACATTTTTTCAAAGATTTCTTTTTTTGTGTAAGGATATCCTTGTTTGATAATTTCATCGCCAATAGACCCTCTTGTAATGGAAGATCGCTCATCAATAAATTCACGATTTAAGTGAATATGAAAATGTTCTTCTAATAAATCTAATATATGATGAGCTCTTGCTTTTCTATTTACTCTTTGTTTATCTAAGATATCCATCATTTTACCCTCAGTTAAGGGTTCTTTAAAATATCCTAGCACGTGAACAGATTCATGGTGATATTCTGTAGATAATTCAACACCAAAAATCATATGTAAAGGAGTATTTAAGTGCCAACCAATGGCAGAACCTTCAAAGTTATCATGGTCAGTAATCGCTAAAACATCTAATTTATGTTCAATAGCTCTTGCTACTAATTCTTCAACAGTTAGTGATCCATCAGAATAAATTGTATGTGAATGTAAGTCAGCTCTCATGTTTATTTCTCCTTTAAGCATATTTGGAAGTGGAATTTTCAGCACGAATCATAAGGATGGTGTATTTTGCTTCGAATTTCTCTAGTTCTTGTATGAATTTTTGATATTTACTTGATTTTTGCATTGGATAATTTTTTAATGAAAATTTAATATGATTATATAGATCTATCCATTCCTTAATCGATAAAGTCACCACTACTTCACTGGGTAGAAAAAACGAGAAAGGATATGCATGAATATACTTTTCATTTTTTGTCATTTCAATGAGTGAAACGACATGATGAACTAAGTTTGTTAAAAAGTCACCACTATAGTAATAAACAGCATCTGCAGCTTGAGAATAGTTGGAATATTCTTTTCCTTCTTCTTCAATATTTTTAAATAATTTTTCTAACTCTTCTTCTGATTTATTCATAAAAATATGAACAGATGATATTTTCATTTCCGAAAAGTTGGTAAATAGTTCATTAATTTGACTTTCCATACCTCTCATATAGGCATAAGCACTTAAAGAGTTTTGTTCTAATTCATCTATTTCTGAAGAGGTTTTTTTATCTATATTTTGAATTTGTTCATTGAATTCTTCAATTTTAGTTTTTAATTCCTGAATACGTTGATTTAAGATGGACAATTGCTCATCACTTTGTGTAGGGCGAAGATTAATTTTAATTAAAAAGCGAGAAATAAGAAAATTGCGATAAAAGTTTGTCCAATTTTTTTGAATATATTGATGTTGATTTTTGATTTCTTCTTTAATTTCTTCTAAACTTTTGGGTAGAACTTCTTCAACATGAATTTCTTCTTCCATAGGTTCTTCTAAATGAATAACTTCTTCTTTTGTTTTCTTCTTTTTTGTCCAAAACATTTTTCTTCTCCCTGTGTGTACAATCTATATTAATTATATCACAAAACGGCCATGAAAGCAAACCTATTTCAAATACAAAAAAGACACTTCCTCATGGAGTGAAAATGTTAAATTGATTCAATAAATATAAAAATAAAATGCAAGAAGATACTATCTTCTTACACTTTATTTGTACGAATTTTTAGTTTGAAGTTTAGTTACTAAAAAGGAACAAAACTTTAAATATTATTGAATTTTTTCAGAAGGCCCTTCCATGATAATGTTGTTATTTTGATCTATGGATACAACAATGGTTTCATCTGTAAAGTGAATCATTACTCTATCATCGCATAATCCTAAACGATGGGCAACAGCAAATGTACTACATCCACCTGTTCCACAAGCAAGTGTCCAACCTACTCCTCTTTCATAGGTTTTTACTTGAATGTTCTTTCTATCCATTATTTTCGCAAAGTTCACATTAATTTTTGCTTTATAAAATGGATGGTTAGAAATCATCTCCCCATAATCATCTCCTTGATGAACATCATCAACAAAAATGACACAATGGTGGGTTCCTAAGAAAACCGAAGTTACATAAAATGTTTTGTTTTGAACAACAAATGGTTGGTTGATTTGTTCATGGTCATCATCAATTGATAATATTTTGGGATCATACGTGGGGTGTTTTAAATTCACACGAACCAAAAAAGGATCTATAGATGTAATTTGGGTTTCCATGATTCCCCCAAGTGTTTTAATGCGAATCTTTTCTTTTTGAATTCCATGATGTAAATAACAATAGTGCATCATACATCTTATGCCATTTCCACACATGGGAGCACGTGAACCATCTTGATTAAAGTAAAGCATTTCAAAGGAAGTCTTTTCTGAATTGGGTGGCAACACTCGAACAGCAATGAATCCATCTGTATGGTATTTCTTGCAACATTCGATGGCTACCTTTTCATAATCCATTGGTTCATCATCTTTGATGACGAATGAATTATGACACCCATGGTATATTTCATCTTTCATATTTTGTAGTTGATATCTTATTCTGTGAATTGCTTTTTCAAATTATAGAAAGAGCGAATTCCATTATAAACAGCTGTATCTCCTAGTTCATCTTCAATTCTTAATAATTGATTATATTTTGCAATACGATCTGTTCTACTAGCTGATCCTGTTTTAATTTGACCTGCATTTAATCCAACAGCGATATCAGCAATTGTTGTATCTTCTGTTTCACCACTTCTATGAGAAACGATAGCTGTATATCCTGCTTTTTTAGCCATTTCAATAGCTTCAAAAGTTTCAGTTAATGTACCAATTTGGTTAACTTTAATTAAAATGGCATTTGCAACACCTTCTTGAATTCCTTTTGCAAGTCTTTGAGTGTTTGTAACAAATAGGTCATCACCAACTAATTGAACTTTACCACCAAGTTTTTTAGTTAATAATTTCCATCCTTCCCAGTCATTTTCATCTAATCCATCTTCAATAGAAATGATTGGATATTTACTACATAACTTTTCAAGATATGCAACCATTTTTTCAGCAGTTAATGATTTCTTTTCTGATTTTAAATCATATGTTTGTGTTTCAGGATTATAGAATTCAGAGGATGCAACATCTGTTGCTAACATAACATCTTTTCCTGGTTCGTATCCAGCTTGTCTAATTGCTTCACAAACTGTTTCAAATGCTTGTTCATTTGATTTTAATTTAGGAGCATATCCACCTTCATCACCTACGGCAGTATTTAATCCAGCATTCTTTAAAATGGTTTTTAAATGATGGAATACTTCAGCACCCATTCTTAATGCTTCACGGAATGTAGGTGCACCTACTGGCATAATCATGATTTCTTGGAAGTCAATGCACCAATCAGCATGAGCACCACCATTTAAGATATTCATCATTGGTGTTGGTAATTCTTTTGCATTGAATCCACCAAAATAATTGTATAGAGGTAATCCACATAAATCAGCAGCAGCTTTCGCAACAGCCATGGAAACACCTAAAATTGCATTTGCACCTAATTTTCCTTTATTTGGAGTTCCATCTAATTCAATCATAGCATGATCAATACCTACTTGGTCAAATACGTTCATTCCAATGATTTCAGGGGCAATGACATCATTAACATTTTCAACTGCTTTTAAAACACCTTTACCTAAGTAACGTCCTTTATCACCATCACGTAGTTCAACAGCTTCATGTTCTCCTGTAGATGCTCCACTAGGAACGATAGCACGTCCGTATCCATCACTTTCTGTATAAACTTCAACTTCAACTGTAGGATTTCCTCTTGAATCCAATACCTCACGGGCATAAACTTCTTTAATGTATGGCATTTTCTTTTCCTCCTTTATTCTTTTTCAATTAAACTTTTTCCAGTCATTTCTACTGGTTGTTCAATGCCTAATAGCTCTAACATAGTTGGAGTAATATCTCCAAGATTTCCACCATCGCGAAGGGTTAAACCTTTCTTGACAATGATGAATGGAACAGGGTTTGTGGAATGGGCAGAGAAAGGTTTTCCATCTTCATCTAACATTTTATCCGCATTTCCATGATCTGCTGTTACAACCAATGTTCCATGAACAGCTTCTACTGCTTTCACAATTTTTCCTAAACACTCATCGACTGTTTCAACTGCTTTGACAGTTGCATCAAATACTGTTGTATGTCCTACCATATCACAGTTTGCGAAATTCAAAATAATGGTGTCATACTTTTCACTTCGAATTGCTTCTAATACTTTGTCACATACTTCATAAGCACTCATTTCTGGTTTTAAATCGTATGTTGGAACTTTTGGTGAGTTCACTAGAATACGATCTGCTCCTGGAAATGTTCTTTCAACACCTCCATCAAAGAAATAAGTTACATGGGCATATTTTTCTGTTTCCGCAATTCTTAGTTGTGTTAAGTGATGATCAGCTATGACTTCTCCATAAATATGATTTAATTCTTGTACATCAAATGCAAGTTTTCCTTTCACATTTGTACTATATAACATCATACTTACAAAGGTTAAATCTTTAAAATGTTTTGCATTTTTAATGGATGTTAAATCTGGATTTGTTAATGCAGTTGATATTTCAATAGCTCTATCTGGACGGAAATTTGCGAAAATAACACTATCTCCATCTTCAATGGCACTATCATAATGAGCAATATATGGAACAACAAATTCATCTGTAACATTTTCATCATAAGATTCATTAATACCCGCAAACAATTCTTTTAATGGTGCTTCATTGTACACTAATGCGTCATAAGCTAATTGAACTCGGTCATAGTTTTTGTCACGATCCATGGCATAATATCTTCCACTGACTACACCAATTTTTGCATGACCAATTTGATCAATCTTATCTTGAATTTGTTTTAAATATAAAACACTAGATTTAGGTGGCACGTCTCTTCCATCTAAGAAGCAATGAACAACAACTTCTTTGACTCCGCGCTCAACACATTTTTCTAGTAAATATAGAATGTGTGAAATATGTGAATGAACTCCACCATCACTACAAAGTCCCATAATGTGAACTTTTGAATTTGTACGAATTGCTTTTTCAATGGCTTCATTAATTGCGGGTCTTTTATCTAATTCTTGATTACGAACGGCAATATTTACTCTTGTTAGCGATTGATACACAACTCGTCCTGCTCCAATGTTCATATGGCCAACTTCGCTGTTTCCCATTTGACCATCAGGAAGACCTACATCTTCTCCACTGGCTCCAAGTAAAGTGTGTGGATAATTTTCCATTAATGCATCCATTGTAGGTGTATTAGCTGCTTTAATGGCATTTCCATCAACTCTATCGGTAATTCCATAACCATCTAAAATGGCAAGCATAACTAATTTCTTTTTAGCCATGATTTGATAACCTCCATTATTTATACACTCTTGTATATGTATTATACTCCTTTTTTCCTTTTTTTTCAATAACTACAATAAATCATTTTTTGATTGTTTTATGTAGAAATAAAAAATTAGAAAAAAGTCACTTTTCCTTTTTTGATGAAGTCCATAAAATACCCTTTAATCTGTTACAACAAACATATAAAATAGCAATATAGAAAATTGAAAGAACACTTGCTGTTCCTAAACGAATCAAAATGGATATCCAAGTTTGTTGTGATGGATATTTCATAATGAGTGCATCTAAATAGATTGCTAAACTATTCATAGACGTTGCAAGGATAGATGGAACAACAACCATAACAATGATATTGGGTAATGTATACTTATGCTTCAATAAGTAAGATATGAATCCACTAATTCCTCCCCAAAGAACGGGTGCAATCACCCATATTGGTGTAGTTAATGTTAGTCCATACGGGCTAAATAATTGAGCAATAATTCCAGCAACAAGACCTGCTAGAAAGCCAATAAATGGTCCATACATAATTCCTGTAAATAATAGTGGTAATCCATATAAAGTAAACTTAATATGAGTACCAATGCGAATACTTGTAAAAGCATCTAATACCCCAGCTAAAGCAGCCATAACAGCAGCCAAAGCAAATTGAAACACACGACGTTTTTCCATAAAAAAAGACCTCCTACATATTGAGAGATCCGCTCTTTTAAAAACAGCGGAAGCGTAAGAAAACCGCCACACTTGTGTTCGTCCACATCCACTCATCCTTAGATATGGCACTTAACGCTTTCTTACTACTCTGTTACCTCTATTATACATGATTTCACAAAAAAAGACAATTGGAAAACCTTTTTATAAAAAGATTTTTATATAAAAAAGACCTATTTTAATTTTTTATAAAAGAGGTACAATTATTTCATCATATTTTTATGATTTTATGAGGGGAAAATGATTTTTTCACAATATTTTTAAAAAAGATACCCGTTAAAACGGGTATCCTCTTTTAATATACCATGTGAATATCAAATGATTAAACATAATTTTGATAATCTTTATCACCTTGAATTTGATTCCACAATCCATCTAAATCAGCAACACCATATGAGCCATCAACAGCATCATTTGTTCCTGTTAATTGAACATTAACGATAGATATCATCAATGTTGATAAAGAAATCATTGAAATACCTATATCATCACTTCTTGTTAAACCAACATCAGCACTACCTAGGTTACTATTTCCAACTAAATAAGCAAGATTTACATTAATTTGATATAGTGAATTTTCAAATTTGTAATCTCCTTCAGCTAAGGATTTTTCAATTGATTTTTCACCATCTGTCTTAGTTGCATTATCTCGAACTTGTTTGGCAACTAGATCTGTAAAGTTCATGATGGTAATGATATTTTCAATCATATCCTTTGCAAAGTCTTTTTCAAGTTTTTTCGAAGTGATTGTTTTTTCGTATTTTTGTGTAAAGCGTACACTATACATATCTTGTGCTGTATAAACATAACCATCACGATAATAGATATAACTATCGCATTTGCTCTTGAACATAACACTTCCAAGAAATCCTTGATATGGAATTTCAATTTTCATTACAAATTGTACTTTACGATTTACTATTTGTAAAGCTAATCGAACTTTAACATCTGCAGATGGTTTTCCTAATCTTCCCAAATCTACTACTAAATTCAAATTGCCAGAAATAGTCCATTTTTCATAACCCATTAATGTTTTTGCATCAGCTAATAGGTTAGGAAGAGATGATAAATCCTTGTAAGTGACATCTTCTTTCTCAATGGTTGTTGTTTCATTCACCAATTGAATTTCGAAATCAACAATTTCTCCTTTGTAGTTGATATTTCTTAATGAAACAGAAGTTAACTTAGTTCCATCTTTGGTAAATCCTAAACTTACATCTTGTTCTTGTTTCAACAATTCTTTACCCGATAAATTGATTCTTAACTCATCAGAATCAAGAGACAATCCTTTGAAATAATTTGGAATCATTTGAATAATGGATGCAATATTGATATTCGTACTATTGATAACATCTGTCATGTCTTTATTTCTTCTTAATAAATTCATAATTGAATCTAGATAAGGAACTTGGACTCCTTGAGATGTTAAGATTTCATTCAATTGATATAATGAATCTGCCAATTTTTCAAATGGAATTGAGAAATAAATTTTTTCTGGAATGGATGAATCATTTTTGTCATTAGCAAGTGATGCATCTAGTTCACCATAAACGATATATAATATTTGATCTATATAAGTAATAGAAATATATATATTCTTTGAACCAGATAATGTTAATGCTAATTTAAACTGAACATCATCAATAACACCATTATTGTCTTGATCTATCAATTTCAAATGTAAATCACCAGATAAATTAAATAATGTTGGTACACCTTCTTGATTTAAAGCTGCTACAGTTCGAATTGTTGCACCTAATTCTCTTGTATCTTTCATATTATATATTGCTTCAACATAATCCAAAAATTCATTGACTTCAAGAATGCTGATTGTTGCTTCTTTTGCTTCTTGAATGGTACTTTCTTTTCTTCCTATTGTTAGGCTTGTTCCTTCAACTGTAATTCCTTCTGGTAATAGGTGATTCATTCTTACATTTAGGACAATCTTTCCGGAGTCACTAAGTTCTAACTCTATACTCTTTTGTTCTCCTAAAATTACTTGAATCGTTCTTGACACTACTTTAATACTCTCTACTTTTATATTTGGTGTCTTTGTTTTTCCTATCATCTGTTGAAGACGTCCGATGATTTCATTTACTTCTTCCATCTTTAGACGCAACACTTGTTCTTGATACTCTATTACTATCTCTTCTTGACTTACCAAAATTCCTACTGTATACTTCTTTTCTTGGTAGCTTATTTCTAGAGTAGCTTCTAGTTTTCTATTTGTTATATCTAAGATGTATTCTATATGTAATCCTATTGCTTCTTCTTGATAGTGGATGGTTGTATCTAGGGTTCCTTCTAGTCCCATACTTGTGATCATCTGTTTGATTTCGTCTTTTCTTCCTATTAGGTTTTCAACAATCTCTGTGATGTCTTCACTTGTATTTGGCTTTGTGATTTCTACTTCACTTGCTTCTATATTTCCTGCAGTTACCTCGACACTTCCTAAAATTTCTATTCCAAGTTTTTGATGATTAAAATCAAGTTCTACTTGAATGTCTTTTAGTCCTTCTATCTTCAAAATACTTAAATCTAAGTTGATTGTTACTTTATTATTCTTGACACCTAGGCCTTTCATCATGACTAAAATGTCTTTTATATCAAACACCTCATTTACAGTTAATTCTTCATTGATGATGCCTAGTATACTGCTTAATCCTTCATGACTTATCTTGAAAGCTTCTTCTTGATAAACTATATAGATGTCTTTATCAAGATATTTCAACTGCATTTGTATTGTTTTATCTTGATATAGTATATTGATTTGTGCTTCAATATTCATCTTTCTATCTATCTTACCTTCTACTTCTACCTCTATATTTTTATAGTTGACTTTAAATTGATAGTGGTAGCCTTGGGCTTGATATAGACTCTCTACACTTGTCAAAATTTCTTTCACATCTTCATAACTGATTGTTGCTTCTTTTGCTTCTTGAATGGTACTTTCTTTTCTTCCTATTGTTAGGCTTGTTCCTTCAACTGTAACTCCTTCTGGTAATAGACTATTTATATCTATCGTAATCTCTAGTCCTTCTTTTACCATTAGATCTACTATCATTTCTTTTTGTTCAGCTATGTTTATGATGACTTCTATTCCATTCTTACTACTTGTTATTTTTTGAATCATCTCTATATATTCATCTATTGTCTTATTTGGTAGATTAACTCCTTTTCCTGTTAGTCTCTCTACTCTTGTGATGATTTCTTTTATTTCTTCATAACTAAACTTTATTACTTCTTTTCCTATCTCTACACTACATTGTTTTTCATCCATCCATACTTTTACTTCATAAGTTTTATCTATATAAGTAATTTGTAAATCTAAGTAAATCTTCTTCTCTTCTAAGGAATAAATCATATTTCCTTCTACTTCAACTCTATTTCCTTCATATTCTAGAGTTGTTTTTATTCTTCCTTCTACTCCTTTAGAATTGATGATATCTTGTATGATTGGTAATGATTCCAATAATGATACCGCTCCATCTGTAAATTCAATGATTTCTCCATCAGGAATGGTGATTTCAGAGACATCACATGCATCAATTTTAATAAATGCAAAATGATTTGCGTTTAAAATGATTCCATTTTCAGACTGTTCAAAAGAAAGAGTAACATCACTAAATGGATTCTCTGGAGTTGCAAGTCTACTTAACAATAATAAAAGATCTAATTTATTCTCCGCAACTTGAAGTCCACCGAAAACTTGTAATATCTTTTGAAAGTCAATATCTTTTGGTAATTGGATTTCATTGATTTTGTTTTTGAATTGTTCAACGAAAGAACTTAATTGTGAAGAGTCAATTCTAAAATTGAAATCACGATAAACAAGATAAATATCTTTATCGATATAACGAATTTCGATGTCATGTTTTTCTTGATTTATAGTCAATTTAAGATGAACAGATACATTGTTTTTCTGGTCTATAGAACCTGTACCTTCAAGATGTATTTCATCATATTGTGTACTGAAATGAATTTCATATGAATTTGCATCCATCAAAGATTTGACTGAATCATATAGCCATGTTGCCTCTGTCAAATCTATGTAAGATTCATCAAATGAAGGCATGACAACTGTATCATTTGTTTTAGAAAGAGTAACTTCTAAATCATTATATCGAATATATATTTCCTTCAAATAAGCTGTCTTTTCTGGTTCAATTAAACGAATTTCAATGTGGCAACCAGCTACCTCCAATTGGATCGTAACATTTTGTTCTTCTTTTGTAAGATCCATGGCGAAAGATGATGATTCATTTCCCAGCAAGGAAGAAAGATCTCCCATTTGCGATAAATCAATGTCTAATAAATGAAGAACTTCACTTACACTTAAACGATATTTAAATTCATTATAGGTAAAATATAGATAACCATCTTGTAAAGCAAAGTACATACAATCTCCAAATTTACCTTTTAAAAGAATGTTCTTCAAAAAGTCATTATTTACTTGCATGTTCCCTGTTTTCATACCACCAATTAAACTACTCAAATCTAATTGAATATGACCTTCTTTTTCTAAATCTTGATGTTTAAAATGAACATCAAAGTCTGATTTAGAAACTACTAATGGCATTAGAGCCTCTTCTAAATATTCAAATGTATCCTTTTCTTGTGGTTTTGGAGGATCAGATACATCACTATCAAAAAATTGTTGATAAAAATCAACTTCAGGAATTTCTTCTTCTTCACCAAATGAAAAAATTTCAGTTAATTCCTCTGTGCAATCTAATGTGAAAAGCATTTTAATAGAATACTTTGCAAGAAAATGAATTTCCTTGACTTCCCAGCGCTCATTCATACAAATCGTCATATGTACTGATTTGAAACTTGGATAACTCGATAAACCTGATACAAGTTTCATCTCCCTTTTATAGTAATATGTTGATGTCTCTGGATCTAAGTCCAATTCGACTGTATAATTCTCTGGATTCTCATCAAGGACAGAAATGTTTAAAACAGTTTTTTCATTAATAATGTAGCTTACCATTGATCTTGGATTAATACCATATTGTTCATAAAAGAATTCTCTTTTATATGCATTGGCAGTATCCTTCCAAGTATAATCACTTTCAGATTTAACTCGTGAGGAATCACGATAAAAGGCTTTGCTTCCATTTAAGAAAAACTGTTTGGCAATCTTTTTGAAACTACCTAAACTAATGGCATCTTTCACTATCATATCGCCGTAGGCCTGCCTTCGTCCAACGACGCTTTGATGCTCGAGAGCTGCATCAACCGCTCCATTCGTGGAAGACTTAAAACTATGGCTATTTTGAACTACCCATGCTGCTATAGCAACATTTTGTAAAGGGGAGAAATCCATAGGATTTCCTGTGGAAGGTCTTTCAAGCAATGTAGTTCCATCTCCATCATAAGGTTTTGGGTCATCGTTATTGTTATCTAAAAGTGCTCCAAGTGAGCCTGATAGAATCAAAACCGTTATGACGATA
>CANQVW010000013.1 GCA_947627395.1 uncultured Bacilli bacterium
TATTAGGAAAAATTGCTGGGGCTTATGTCGGTGGTTCACTGACCAAAAGTAGTCCCCAAGTTAAGAAATATTTAGGATGGGCATTGGTTCCTCAAGCAGGGGTTGCGATTGGTTTAAGTGCTGTTGCAATGAAAGCTTTAGGTAGAGATGATCCTCATGCAACAGCCATTCGTACTGTTGTGTTATGTGCCACTTTGGTCTATGAATTAATTGGCCCACTTCTAACAAGAACAGCGTTAAAGAAAGCTGGAGAAATAAAGATAGAAACGAAAGAAAATAAACAAATACAAAAAACATCTTAAATAAAAAGCGAAGCCCTAAACCATAGAGTTTCGCTTATTTTTATTCATATTTTAATATTCACAATTTTTAGGAGTTCTAGGGAATGGAAGAACATCACGAATATTTTCTATACCGGTTAGATACATTATCATTCTTTCAAATCCCATTCCAAACCCTGAATGATAACATCCACCATAACGTCTTAAATTACAGAACCAATCCACGGTATTTCTATCAATATGCATTTCTTTCATACGTTTTATCAATTGATCATAGTTTTCTTCTCTTTGTGATCCACCCATCAATTCCCCTGCACCTGGAACTTCTAAGTCAACAGCCGCAACTGTTTTTTGATCGTCATTTAATTTCATATACCACGCTTTAATATCTTTTGGCCAGTTAGTAATAAATACAGGTCCATTAAAATATTCGGTAATGTATTTTTCGTGTTCTTTCGCAATATCACTTTCATAATCAGGTTCAAATTCCCATTTGATATTTG
This sequence comes from uncultured Bacilli bacterium, assembly GCA_947627395.1. Lineage (GTDB taxonomy): Bacteria > Bacillota_I > Bacilli_A > ML615J-28 > CAG-698 > CAKOMG01. The sequence goes on from CANQVW010000013.1 coordinate 785, forward strand.
CTTTCTTCAAAATATCAATGACATTACGATGAGTGATACGAACAAATTTAGAAGAAAGAACTTTGGTTAATTTATCTTTTAATCCTTTTTCAACAAACGTATCAAAAAAGTTAATTTCTGCTTCACATTTTTCTAAAACATATTGAATAATATATTTTAACATCTCTTCTTCAATATCCATCAATTGATTTAAATCACAAAAGGCAATTTCAGGCTCAATCATCCAAAATTCATTAGCATGTGTCTTAGTGTTTGAATTTTCGGTTCGAAACGTTGGACCAAACGTATAAATCTTTTTGTAAGCCATAGCAAATGCTTCCCCATGAAGTTGTCCAGTTCCTGTTACAAAAGCTTGTTTTCCAAATAAATCCTTACTCATATCGACTTGACCATCTTTCATTGGTAAATGATTCATATCTAGGGTTGTAATCTTAAACATTTGATCAGACCCTTCACAATCAGCTGTTGTAATTAAAGGGGTATGAACATACACATAGTTATGACTTTGGAAATATTCGTGTATTGCCATAGCAGCAACACTTCTAACACGAAAGATTGCCCCAAACAAATTGGTTCTAGGTCTTAAGTAAGCTTGTTCACGTAAAAATTCTCTCGTATGTCGTTTCGGTTGAATTGGATAATCCTCAGGACAAGCTCCCAGCAAGGTAACTTCCTTTGCTTTTAATTCAAAAGCTTGTTTTTCATTGAAGGATTTTACCAAAACCCCCGTTACCTCAATCGCACTTCCAACACTTATTTTTTGAACATCATCAAAATGAGAAATATCTTTTTCATATACAATTTGTAAACTTTCAAAACATGTCCCATCATTAAAATCAATGAAACCAAATTCTTTTTGCTTTCGATGGTTTCTCACCCAGCCTTGTACAGTGATCACTTCATCTAACCATTCTTTCGCATTTGCTCTAATCTCTTTAACATCTTTCATCATTATTTTACCTCCTTCGCATAAAAAAAGTCCTTAAAAAGCATTTAGCTTCTAAGGACGAAAAATCGCGGTGCCACCTTAGTTCTTATAAAACATATGTTTTAAACATAAGTTCTATAAGCCCTTCATTTGACCTTTAATGCAGGCATACAGTTAGTTCTACTTTATTCTTCTAACAGCTCCAAGTGTTCTTTCCTTTTTTCATAGCATAAGTTTTCACTATCCTTATGTCACTTTTTCCTCATTCCAAAAGTACTTTTCTCTTCATTGCTTATAGTAACATTATAGCATATTTTCATGAATTGTCAACTGCTTGTTGTGGATTCATTTTGAAATGAACCATCCTCAGTAATAAATCAAAACCAACATAAGCCAGCAATGCAGTAACAACGTTAAAAATGAGATGAGAAAAAGCAATGGTGAGTTTCACATTGTTCATACAAACTTCCTTTTCAATTTTTAACATTACTCCTGTATAAGGTTGAATGACTATGAAAAACAATAAAACACCCAGCATGTTAAATAAGACATTTGCACTGACCGCTTGCTTTGCTTCTTTAGTAGTATGAAAAGTTGCTAAATAACCTGTAATGGTTGTTCCAATATTTGAACCTAACATAATACCAATAGCACATTTTAGCGACAAAACTTTCGCAGCATATAATTGTTCTAAAACACCAATGGTTGCGGAAGAAGATTGAATAATCGCTGTAAGAAATGTTCCAAATAAAATAGATAAAACAGTAGATTGATTATACACTTTCAAAAATGTCATAAAAGTTTTACTTTGTGACAGTTGGTGAAACCCTAATCCCATAAACTGTAAACCCAAAAATACAATTCCAAGATTTAAGAAAATACAGGTGACCATCTTTTTCTTTTCTTTTTTGGTAAACATATAAAAAATAAAAGAAATTAGAATCAAATATAAGGAATAACTTTCTAATTCTAAGCTAACTAAAAAAGCAGAAGCACAAGTTCCAATATTAGAACCAATCATAATTCCTAAAGCTGCAGGTAAAGATAAATAACCAGCAGAAAGTAGGCTCAAGACAATCGCAGTAACACCTGAAGAAGATTGTATTAAGATAGTAGTCACAATTCCAATGAGATAAGCTTTAAGTTTTGTATTGGTTGATTTTTGAATAAACTGATATAAACGTTGAGTATATAGTGCTTTTAAATTTCCTTTTAATAAATCTAAAGCAAATAAAAACAATGCCAGTCCACCAAAAATCAAGATTAAAGGATTTTCTTTCATTTTATAAGGTACTCCAATATTCATCATATGCAATCCTTTAAAAATATAGACCACAACAGAAAAAAGATAAAATTCAAAAAGACAAATTATTGACTTTCACAAAAGAAGGTTGTATAATAAGGTCGAAATATACGGAGGAATATAACATGGGTAAACAGAAATCTTTTATTATCGTTGGAAGTACTTTTTTAGCACTCATTGTAATTGTTTTGCTTGCCTCATTGATTGGTAGTGGAAAAAAGAGTAAATGTTTTTTTGCTGCAGATACATACTATGTATTAAAAGGATCATCTATTGATTTAGCTCCTGAAGTAACTACAGCTGGCAGAATTAAAAAATGTGAATTTCAATATCAATTAAATAAACCAAATATTGCTCTTGTTGAATCAGGAACTAGTTCCACAACCGATAAAAATATGGATTGTTGGGTATTCCTTGATAGCGAATCTTCAGAAACTATTTCTGATTTTAGAGTCGATGATAGTGATGTCATTACAATTGAAAATCACTATTGGTGCGTCAATGGTAAATCTACAGGAATTATGCCTGATAGAGATTATTCTGAAGATGAAATTTATGAACATGCTGTTGTTAAAAATGTGGTAAAAAGTGTATGGATGTTAAATGGAGAGGAAACCAATTACATCTATAAAGAAGGTATTACACCTGTACGTGATGAAGCCAGTGGCCATTGGTTTTTAGAGGGTGTTGATACAGGATATGTATATGATAAAAGTATTCCAGCAACGATTGAAGGAATTGATTATGGAGAAGTTGAATTAACAGCAACTGGAACAGTAAATGGAAAAAAAGTAGAAGCTAAAACCATTATTGAAGTTGTTCACCAAGATCCAAAAAGTATTACTACAGATTATATTAATAATACTGTTTATTTAGCTGCTGATAGTACATTAACGTTATCTTATTTTGTTCAAGGAAATTCATCTGATTTAGATGCTCCATTACAAGATGTAACGTATACTTATTCTTCTATTTCTGGTCAACCTAGTGGACTTGGTACAGTAAGTGATGATGGTGTTGTCACTGCAATTAAAGAAGGTAGTTTTAATGTTATTATTAAAGCAAAATCTTCTTCATTCCGTTTAGGTAAAGTAGAAAATATTGAAGTGAGAATAAGAATTAATGTAATTCCTCATAGCAAGGTTGAAGTAGAGCAATTAGAAAAAACAAGAAAAGCGATTAATGATATAGGTCGTGTTGCATATACTCCTGAAAGTAAAGAAAAAATTGATACTGCTTCTGATCTTTATAATTCATTAAGTGAAGAATTAAAAGCATATATTACAAAGCAAGAAAAAACTACTTTAGATGATGCTATAGAAAGATATCAAAAATTAGAAAATCAAGCAAATCAATAGAAATAATAGGTTGGTAGTAAGCTTAATACAAAGCATACCAACCTTTTTTCTTTTTCATAGTTCATTTAAAAATATTTCAAAACAACTTTTAAAAAAAAAGAGAATGTGATATAATAAAACAAAAAGAGGAGATAGGAGAAAAAATATGGCATATCAAGCATTATATAGAACATATCGTCCACAACGTTTTAATGAAGTGGTTGGTGAAGAAGTCGTTGTAAAAACATTACAAAATGCCATTATGAACCAAAAGATTTCTCATGCTTATTTATTTAGCGGACCTAGAGGAACAGGAAAAACATCTGTTGCTCGCATTTTTGCGAAAGCATTAAATTGTAAGCACGTTCAGGAATCTGAACCTTGTTGCGAATGTGATTCATGTAAAGAAATTAGTCTAAGTGTGAGTCCTGATGTCATTGAAATTGATGCTGCAAGTAATAATGGTGTTGATGAAATTCGTGATATTCGAGAAAAGGTTCGTTTTTTACCTAGTGGTTCTAAATATAAAATCTACATCATTGATGAAGTTCATATGCTTTCTAGTGGAGCTTTTAATGCTTTATTAAAAACATTAGAAGAACCTCCTAAACATGTCATTTTCATTTTAGCAACAACAGAGCCGCAAAAACTTCCAGCTACGATTATATCAAGGTGTCAACATTTTGAATTTAAACCCCTATCTTTGGAAGAAATGAGTTCTAGAATTGAAAAAGTTTCAGCTCAAGAGGGTGTTGAAATTTCCAAAGAAGCTGTTCGTGCCATTAGTCAGGCCGCTGAAGGAGCAATGCGTGACGCTTTAAGTATTTTAGACCAAGTGATTTCTTATGGAAGTAAAAGCATTGAGGTGGAAGATGTTAACGTCGTTACAGGAAGCTTAAATTTTGAAAAAATATTAGAACTTGCGAAAACGATTGAACAAAAAGAAACAGGAAAAACGATATCTATTTTTAATGAATGGGTTTCATCAGGAAAAGAAGCTAACAAGATATTAAGTGGTCTGATTTCTTTTTATCGTGATGTTCTTTTATATCAAAATATTGGCGGTTCTCAGTACACAAAATCTGTCTTTGAAAAAGAAGAGTTTTGTGAATTTGCTTCTAAAATGCCTAAAAACAAAATATTATATTCTATTGATGTCTTGAGTGATGTTCAGAGCAAAATTAAGTTTTCTACTTCTCCTAATTTATATTTAGAAATTTCTTTAATTAAATTATGTAGTGTAACAGAAGAAGATTTAGATTTAATGAATCGTGTTACAGCTTTAGAAGAAAGCGTTGCTAATGTTCCAACAAGCCCAGTTCAAGTAGAATCAGGAAATTCAGAAAAAGTAAATATTTTAGATGCAAAAGTAAATCAAGTTGTCAATGAATTGAGTAAATTAGAATTACATAAATTAGCAAGAAAAGTAGAAGAACTTTCTATGCAAACATCTACTACACCTGTTGAGCCGAATTTAGATAATGAAACAAAAAAACAAATTGAAAACTTAGAAAATACAGTAGAACAATTGCAAATTCATTTAGAAGATGTCAAAGATCAAATGGGACATTCAGCTTTGCAAGAAGGTGAGTATGATTCAAGTCATCAACAAAACTTGGAAGAAGCAATTCAAAGATTGCAAGAAAAGATGCAAAAATTAGAGGAAACAACTCATCAAGCTTCTTATGTTGTACCTTACAACACAGAAGAAAAAGAAAATTTAGAAGAAGCAATTCAAGGTTTACAAGACAAAATCAACCAACTTGAAAATCACTCACAAAACAATTTGCCACTTGATGAACATTTTATTCGAGAAACAATTCAAGAAGTTCTATCTACACATTCAGTGGATTCTTCAAATGATGAATCCTTAAAAAAAGTGAATGAACAAATGCAGTCGTTATTGGAAGAGTTAGACCAAATGAAAGTGGAAATTACTCGTTCAGATAATCGTACCTATGAATCTAAAATAGAGCAAGATGATTTACACGAAATTAAAGAAAAATTAGATGCATTAGAACGCAAATTTTATCAACTAGCTGCTGGAGAACTTTCTAGAAGAAATACCAGTGTAAAACCTGTTAAAAAGCCAGCAGGACAAATTATGTTATTTGGCGAAGAAATACAAACTATGGAAGATTATAAGAAGGATGCAATTAAAGAAAATTATAATTTTTCAGAATTAGAAAAGACAAAAGAAGAAACAGAAGAAGCGATTCCAGATACTATGAATTCTACACAGGTAGAACAAGAAATCACTTCCCAAGAAGAAATATCAGATGATGTAGATATAGAACAACCACAAGAGGAAAACTTTACCCCATCTTCCTCTATATCTATGCGTGAGGAAATGTTTGGGGAACGTCCAACAACAGGTTTATTTGAAGTTCAAACTCCAATTCAACCACACCCTGTTGAAGAAAAAGTTGTTGAAGAGGGAAGGACGATATTTAATGAAAGAACTGGAGAAACTATTACCAATAAGTCACGTTCCACATTGGTTGTAAAAGAAAGAACAAAATCAGAAGAACCATTTAGTGTTGCAGAATCTTCTATTTTACAAGAAGTAAGATCAGAACAAATGACGAAAGGATTGCAAGGTGCTCCAAGAGAAACTAGAGAAGTCGAACCTCAAAGACAAACTCGCATTGAAGAAGGAATCAAACGTGTACCAGATATTTTAGAATATGATAAATTTGCAACTTACGATGTCAAATGTATTTCTCAATTATTGACCGATACAAGAAGTCCTGATGCTAAAAATGATTTTGAACGTGTTAAACAATTGTGGAAATTGATGTCACGCCAAGCAGATCCATCTCAACTTTCCATTGTGGAAATATTGCAAGAAGGGACCGTTGTTGCAGTGGGTAATAAAGAAATGATATTGGTTTTCCCTAATTGGAATTTGTGTAATCAAGTCATGAGAAAAAAATTCAAAGTACAAGCATTACGTGTATTATATCAATTACTAGGAGATAGTTATAATTATATTGCGTTACCATTAAAAGTGTGGACAGAAAAACGTGCCGAATATAAAACACAATATAGTATGGGTCAAATCCCAGTGCTAACTCCAATCACTGATTCAGAAATGGAAATTATTCAACCAAATGAAGAGTATGAAAGTGCTAAAGAAAGAACCATTAAAGATACACTTCGTGCTTTTGGGAAAGATTTAGTTAAGTTTGAATAGGAGGATAAAAAATGAATCAAGCTGCATTAATTAGAAAACTGCAGAAAATGCAGAAAGAAATGGAACAAACACAACAAGAAATTGATGAAACAGTTTTTACTGCTTCTGCTGGTGGTGTTGTTACTGTTGAAGTTTATGGAACTAAAGAAATAAAATCCGTACAAGTTTCAAAAGATTTTGAAGCTGAAGGAGAAGAAGACTATGAAATGTTGGGAGATATGATTGTCGCTGCATGTAACGAAACCTATAAACAAATTGATAAAACAATTCAAGAAAAAATGGCGAAGTATAGTGCTTTGACTGGTGGAATGGGCGGACTATTTTAATGATCAAATATCCGGATTGTTTTAAGGAATTGATTGAATGCTTTGAAATGTATCCAGGAATTGGGCCAAAAACGGCTGAAAGGTTAGCTTTTTTCACTTTGATTCAATTAGATCAAGAAAGTGTTCAAAAGTTTAGTTATGCATTAACACAAGCAAAAGAAAAAATGAAAACTTGCACTATTTGTGGCATGTTAACTGACCAAGATTGTTGTGATTTGTGCAAAGATACAACGAGAGAAAAAAAATTGATGATTGTTGAAAATACAAAAGATGTCATTGCCTTTGAAAAAACCAACACATTTCATGGCAAGTATCATGTTTTAAATGGAGTTATTTCTCCATTAAACGGAAAAGGTCCAGAAGATATTCATTTAGATCACTTATTGGAAAGAATAGAAAAAGAAAAAATAGAAGAAATTATACTAGCAACTTCTTCAACAATCGAAGGAGAAATGACAGCATTATATATCAAAAAAATGTTAGAAGAAAAACAAGTTAAAGTTTTTCGTATTGGGTATGGTTTACCTGCAGGTGCTGATATTGAATATGCTGATGAAATTACTTTAATTAAAGCACTTGAAGGAAAAAAAGAATTTTAGAAAGGAAAGTTTATGAAAACCATTCAAAATTTTATAGATAATATTGGAGAATATATTCAAAAAGTTATTGACCCAATTCGCACATTTTTATCACACGATTGGTATATTATTTATGCCTCTATTTTATTTCTTTTAGTTATCCTTCTAGTAGCAGGGCTCATTATTGTGATTCGTAAAATCCCTAAATTGTTTTTCACCCTTACTTTTATACTAGCTTTATTGTGTATCATTTGTTACTTTATTGCTTATCAATGATAAGTAAAGGTACTTTTTATTTAAAATTGATACATTCATATCCACATAATTCTATTTTAATGCGCAAGTTATGAGACAAAGTAACTGCTTTTAAACTGCCTTTACCAACGCACTATTTTATTCGTGTTTTCTTAGAAAAAGCATGAAGTAGAATTATATTTCTGTTATTCAAGATACGACAAATGGTGAAAGATGAATTGTTAAATTTAACAATAGTTAAATAAGAGAGCAGAATAATACTAGGATTCATCTGAACTTGCTAGGTTATAGGATATAAAAACAAGGTATGGATAAGTTCTATTAAAAAGTAATTTAAAACAGTTTATTTAATAATGAATAACAAAGTTCTATATGAAAAGACACTATTTGTTTTATAGTGTCTTTTCATTTTTTTGTTATAGGAAATAATTAATTAAAAATTAAAAAAATATAAATGTATTTCATTACATTAAAATAACAAAAAAACTACATATAGAGCAAAAAAACAAAATATTTTGATAAAATTTCTTTTCTTTAAGCGAAAATCATGTTATAATAAATTTGAAATAAAGAAGGAGTAAAACAATGGAGACAGAGCAAAAGATTGAAGAAACTGTAGTTCAAGAAACCCCTAAGACATCAGAACAACAAAGTGTTGAAGTTCGATTAGAGGGTTTGTCTAAAGTGTTTGTTGATTCAACAAAAAAAGAAACAAAAGCCGTTTGGGATTTTAATGTTGTTATTCCTGCGGGCAAACTAATTGGTTTATTAGGCCCTTCTGGATGCGGTAAGAGTACGACTCTTTACATGATTGCGGGATTACATAAACCATCAGGGGGCAAAATCTTCTTTGGAGAAGATGATGTTACCTTTATGCCACCAGAAAAAAGAGGAATTGGTCTTGTATTTCAAAATTATGCCCTTTTCCCACACTTGACTGTAAAACAAAATATTTTATTTCCGCTAGAAAACATTCGACCAAAAATGCCAAAAGAGCAAATGCTTGCTATGGCTCAAGAAATGGCTGAATTAGTCCATATTGGAGATTTAATGGATAGAAAACCTGCACAACTTTCTGGTGGACAACAACAAAGAGTTGCCATTGCTCGTGCTTTAGTTAAAAAACCTAAAGTTTTATTACTAGACGAACCACTTTCTAACTTAGATGCTCGTCTTCGTTTGCAAACTCGTGAAGAAATTAGAAGAATTCAAAAAGAAACAGGAATTACAACGGTATTTGTTACCCATGACCAAGAAGAAGCCATGAGTATTTCTGATGAAATTGTTGTTATGAATTATGGTGTTCAACAACAAAAAGATGAACCTCAAAAAGTATATGAAGAACCTGTTAACTTATTTGTTGCTAAATTCTTAGGAAATCCACCAATTAATGTTATTGATGGTATCGTAGAAAATAAACAGTTAAAATTAATCAATGGACAAGTACTGGATCATGTTGATATTGAAGATCAGCCTGTTTCCATTGGAATTCGTCCTGAATTCTTTAGTTTGGATGATGGTTTAAAAATGGATGTATATGTCGATATGGTAGAACATATTGGACGTGATACCATGGCACTTTGTAAAATTGAAGGATATGAAAATACAGTAAGAGCCATCATTCCAAGTTATAAAAAGTTAGAAGCCAATCAATTGATTAAAATAGGTTTCCGCCGTTATTTTGTTTTCAATAAGGAGACTGGAGAGAGGTTGAAATAATGTTAGAGTATAAGAATGATATTTGGAAGGCATTACTAGCTTTAGCACCTACGTTACTTTTAATGGCTGTTTTTACTTTCTATCCTATCGTTCATACCGTAGTTACTGCCTTTATGGAAGGATATAGTTATGGAGTATGGTGGAGTAATGGAAATACCATTGGTTGGTTGGACCATTATGGTGAAACAGTTATGCAAAGTAGTTATGATTCATCAGGAAATTTAATTGGATTCACTCAAACTTATGTTGGAATTGGATTTGGAAACTTCACGAGTATTTTTAAAGATCCAACTTTTCTAGCTGCTTTAAAAAATACAGCCATTATGGTCATTGTTTCTGTTCCAATTACAGTTATCATTGGTTTATTAATTTCTGTTGCTTTAAATAGCATCAAGAAGTTACAAGGCGTTTTTCAAACCATTTATTTCTTGCCTTATGTAACCAATACGATTGCCTTAGGCTTAGTGTTCTCCGTTTTGTTTTCTAGCCGTAATGGATTAATCAATTCATTCATTGAAGCAATGGGCGGTTCACGTGTTGCTTGGATTACACCTTTTGGCGGAGGGAACCCAAGTTATTTCACTTGCTTGTTCGTTTTAATGGTCTATACCGTTTGGGATGGACTAGCATTTAAAATTCTTGTTTTCCTTTCTGGTATGCAAAGTATTGATAAACAATATTATCAAGCAGCACAAATTGATTCAACACCTAGATGGAGAGTGTTCACAAAAATTACTGTGCCACTCCTTTCTCCGATGATTGCCTATATTACCATTACTTCTTTTATAGGAGCATTTAAAGCATATTCAAGTGTGATTGCTATTTTCAATGGACGATATGGTCCTAGAAGTAATCCAAATATGTTAATTACTGTCGTTGGATATACGTATGATAAGCTTGGAAAGATGTCTAATGTAAATGAAATTGGACGAGCTTGTGCTTCTGCCTTGGTTTTATTTGCCATTATCATGGCAATTACCGTTGTTGAACTATGGATTAGTAAAAAGAAAGTGCATTACTAGGAGGTGGTTTTATGGATCAAGAATTGATGTTAACTGAAGAAGAGTTACGTAAATATAAAATCAAAAAAACATTTGCCAATATTGGTATCTATGCTTTTCTAGTTATTTTCGCTTTATTTATTATCATTCCGTTTTATTGGATGCTTGCAACGGCGCTTAGAAGTGAAGCTGAGTTGCAACAGACTCAAATTAGTTTCTTCCCTAAAGATTGGGTGTTTGCAAATTTCCGTACTGCGATTCAATATGCCTCTAAACAAGGTGTAAACTTCTTCAAAGTATTTTGGAACACCATTTTGGTTGGACTATTTACAACAGCAGGAACACTGATTACTACTGTTTTAGCAGCTTTTGCGTTTGCTCGATTAAACTTTAAAGGAAAAGAAGTTATTTTTTCTATTTTCCTTGCAACCATGATGATTCCTGGTGAAATCTTTGTTATCAGTAATTATGCAACGATTTCAAGTTGGGGATTAAAAGATACATACATTGCTTTAATATTACCATTTATAACCAGTGTATTTTATATTTTCTTTTTAAGACAAACCTTTAGGCAAATTCCAAATGAACTTTATTTGGCAGCCAAAGTGGATGGAACAGGAGATTTTAAATACTTATGGAAAGTGATGATTCCAATGGCAAAGTCAACCATTACTTCCATTACCATTTTAAGTATGATGGGAAGTTGGAATGCTTATGTTTGGCCAAACTTGGTTTCAGGTAAAAACCATTTACTGGTTAGTAATGGATTGTTAAGCGTTTATAAAGATATTGATGGAACAGGAACTATTTTAAGTTTACAAATGGCAGCAGCTACCATGGTTACCATTCCTCTATTAATTGTTTTCTTGCTATTAAGAAAACAAATCATGAGGGGAGTTTCTCGTAGCGGTATTAAAGGGTAATGGGTAATTCCATATGTATTGAAGTATAAATCAACAATACAATATGAGATTATATACAGACAAAAGAAACAAGAAAGGAAGAAAAAAATGAAAAAAGTTTTAGCTCTTGTCGTATTTATGATTGCATGCTTTGGTTTAGTAGCATGTGGTAATAATAGTGGAACAGCAGGATTTGCTGAATACAACGTATTGACTGTTGAAGAATTAAAAGCAGCAGATAGTGTCGAAGTTTCAATGAGAGTACCATTTGGTGATAACATTCAAGCAGAAATCAATAGAATGATTGAAGAATTTACAGTTGAATATCCAAATGTTACAATTACACTAGATTATGTCGGTGGATATACTGAATTAAAGAAAAGTATTATTGAAGATATTAATGGTGGAGATGCACCAACTATGTCTGTTGGATATCCTGACCATTTCGCAGAATATTTAATTTCTAATGCAATTATTCCTTTAGATGCATTTATCAATGATCCAAATGTTGGATATACTTCTGATGAAATGAGTGATTTTATTGGAGATTATGTATCTGAAAATAGACAATTCGATAAAGCGGGTACTTACTTTGGATTACCATTCAATAAATCTACAGAAGTTCTTTATTATAACAAAGATTTCTTTAATGAATTTGCTTTAGATGTTCCAGCTACTTGGGATGAACTAGAAACAACAACAACTGAAATCATGAACATTGTTAAAGATTTAGATGATAATGAGTATAGTTGGCTTCCAACTATTAAAACAGATTTATCTAAAGATGAATTTATCCCAATGTTATACGATTCAAATGGTAACTTATTTACTACAAGTATTCACCAATGGGGTGGAGAATACACAGAATCTATTTACAAATCTAATGGTGCTGTTGATGTACAAAAAGGTACAATGAAATTTGGTACCAATGCGAATGCTAAAAAAGCATTAGAAGATTTACAAGCATTAGCACAAAAGAATTGTTTCAACCTTCCTGAACTTTGGGATATATCTTATGGATCTAACGCATTCAATCCTGGAAAATCAGTTATGAACATTGGCTCATCTGGTGGTAGTAGCCATTATAGTGATTGCGTTGGTGAAGTTGGTGTTGCTCCAATTCTATATAAGGATGCAGATAAAAAATATGTTATCCAACAAGGCACAAATCTTTGCATTTTCAGTCAAGCATCAGATCTTGAAAAACTTGCAGCATGGTTATTTATTAAATATATGTTAACTCCAGAGAATACTGCAAAATTCTCTATGGCTACAGGATATAGTCCAATTAGACAAAGTGCTTATAGCTTACCTGAATATACAGAATTCCTAGAAGGAGATACAACAGCTGCAAAAGTTTTACAAGTTGTTTCTCAATATACAGCAAATGGATGGCATTATTTCGTAGATGCAGCTTGGGCTGGTTCATCTACTGTACGTGATGAATGTGGTGTTGCTTTATCTAATATTTTAGTGGATGGGGCAAAAGTTCAAGAGGCTATTGATGCTGCAATCGATCGTATCTAATATTTAAGGAAGTTGATATGAAAAAGTTCACAAACCTATTTTTGGTTGCCATACTTTTAGGATGTAGTTTTCTATTTCTTGCTTGTAAAAACGATAAAGAAAAAGAAGATCCAGAAGAACATATTACAACTTTAGATACCAAATATACAGATGAATTAAAACTTGAGGCTTCTGTTACAGGTAAAGATTTTGTGAAAGATGGTATTGGCGTTGTCCAATTGGTTCGTGTTGTTGATGGAGATACTTTAACTATTCGTATTGGAAGTGGTGAAACTGCTAATGTTCGTTTCCTTGGCATTGATACACCTGAATCTACAGGAAATATTCAACCTTGGGGAAAGGCTGCGAGTGCATTTGCAAAAGAAAAACTTTTAAATGCATCTTCTGTTGTTTTAGAAGCTGAAGGCAATCGATTGGATACGAATGGTAGATATCTTGCTTGGGTATGGTATAAAACCACTTCTCAAGATGATTATCGCCTATTAAACTTAGAAGAAGTAGAAATGGCTTATACCAAATATACTCTAGCAGATACTAAATATGGAGAAATCTTTAAAAAAGCAAATAATAGAACGAAAACTTCTGGCTTAGGAGTTTTTGGACAAAAAGATCCTGATTACAATTATTCTAAAGATGTTGTTGTGACTACTTTATTAAACATGAAACTTCATCATGATCAATTCCAAACAGGAACAAAATTTTCTGTAACGGTTCGTTTAGTTAGAACCGTTGGAAATAATATGTTCTTAGAGGATGCGGAAGAAGTAACTGTTGAAGATAGTAATGGAGAATACGTGACAGGTAAAGGTGGATTTTATGCTTTCTATGGTTATAAAGTTGCTTTCTATAGACAGTATAAAATTGGGGATGTCTTCACTTTAACTTGTCAATTAGAATGGCAAGGTCAATATGGAACGCAATTAACCGGTTTAACCAATCCTTCAAAGCGCGATGCAACTTTAAGTGGATTACCTGAAATTCCAACCATCGATGCTACAACTCTTACACAAGGTGGAGCAGATCTAGCAACTTATGAAGGTCATGTTGTTCATCTAACTCATTTAATATGTGATAACATTCGTGAAAGTGATAGTAATGGAACAACGTATTATACAGTGACATTTAAAAATGCTTCAGGTCAAGAAATTGATGTATACTTTAGTAACAACATTATTACACGTTGGCGAGTAAATGATTTATTTACTGTTGGAAAACAATATGAAATTATAGGTGGCGTTGCTTATTATGAATATGCGAATGGCCATTACCAATTATCCATGGGAGATGCACCGCGTTATAATCAAGGCGTTATGAATGAGGATGATGCTCCTAGATTAAATGATGTAAAGGAAATGAATTAATTTTGTCCTGTCTATGACAATAAACTAGAAAAAATTAAAGGAGAAAAAATGAAATTAATGAAAAAAACATTTGCATTTTTAATGCTATTTGTTTGCGCTGCTGTTTTAGTTGCATGTAATAAAAAAGATCCTGATTTAGAAGCAAAAGCTGATACAATTTATTTAGGTGATACAAGTGAACAAACAGATGATTTGGTTCTTCCAAAATTTGCATCTGGAGATCCTGATTATAAAATTACTTGGGCTTCAAGTGATCCTGATGTAATTGCAATTAAAGAATTCGAAACATTTGAAGGAAAAGATACAACAAAATACATTAAAGGTTATGTTGAATTATCAGATACTGAAAAGACTGTTACTTTAACAGCAACTGTTGAGCATAACGGAAACAGAACAAAAAGAGATTTTGAAGTTACTGTTATGAAAGATGAATATGAAAAAATGAGTGTTGCTGATGCTAAAAAAGCAGGCGAAAAAGACAAACTTATTCGTATTGATGGAACTGTTTGCTACACAACATCTAGCGGATATGTAGTTACTGATGGAAAAGATGCTATGTATGTATATGGCTCTGGTCATGGAAAAAATGTTGGTGATGTTGTTATCGTACGTGGTAAATGGGCATTATATAATAACATGCCTCAAATGTCTAGTGCTGCTGCAAAAGTTATCAATCAAGATGCTGAATTCACTCTTGCGTCAGTTGCTACAGATGCAACTGTTGGTGATTTAGCAAGTTTAACAATTTCTTCCAGTGGTGCAGATGCTGAAGGATGTACAATTGTTCGTAACATTACAGCAAGAGTTCTTGACAATAGTTCTGATTCATATAACCCAATTCGTTTATCTGACCCAAAAGATCCATCTAAATATGTTGGTGTAACTAAATATAATGATGATGACACTAAGAATGGACTTAAAAACTATATTGGAAAAGATATTACAGCAACTGTTATCACTTACTATGGTTATAAAGGTGAGTGGAGTGTATTAGTTGATTTAAGTAGTGTTAAAGAAACTCAAATTACATTTACAGATGCTGAAAAAGTAAATGCTACAAAGATTCTTTTAGAAAATAAATATAATGGAACACAAGTCAATAATGATTTAACTTTAGAAGCCACTTCAACATATGGTGCTACAATTGCTTGGACTTCTGGAAATTCAGATATCATTGGTAATGATGGTAAATTTACAGCTCCTGCTGTAGATACAGAGGTTAAATTAACAGCAACAATTACTTGCAATCAAGAAACTGCAACTGCAGAAGTTACTGTAAAAGCATTGGCTCCTCAAGCTGTTGAAATGAAAGATATCACTGCTGTAGGATTCTATGTTGTTAATGGTACATTAGTTGGTAAATATGGACAAGGATTCCTTGTAAGTGATGGAACAGCTGTTATGTGTGTATATTTAAAATCTGAAACTACTTATGCCGTAGGTCAAGGATTAAGAATTGCTGGTATGGCTACTCAATATAATGGTAACTTCCAATTTGATAACACTGCAGTAATTACAGAAAATGCTGATGCACCAAAACCTGCAGAACAATCTCCAGCGGTATGGGGTGCTGCTGAATGTGAAGCATATCTTGAAAGTGGAAAAGTTGGAAACTATGTCACTATTCAAGGAACACTTAGTGTTAGTGGAAATTATTTCAATATTACCATTGATGGTACAACAAAAGCAATTGGAAGTATTGAATCTCCATTGGCTGCTGATAAAGCTGCTCTAACAGCATTAAATGGAAAAACTATCAAAGTAACAGGATATACAACAAGAGTTAGTAGCTCTAAATATGTAAATCTTTGCGTTGTTTCTTTTGAAGAAGTGAAATAATGATAAAAGACTAGGAATTTTCCTAGTCTTTTCTTTATCTATAACAAAAAATATGCTATAATGTTACATGGTGAAATTATGATAGTACATGAAACAAAAAAGATTTTGCAACAAAATCATCAATTTGCAAAAAAAATGTTTGGGCAAAACTTTTTAATTGAAGAAAACATTTTAAAAAAAATCATTGAACAAGGGGAAGTATCCTCATCTGATTGTGTTATTGAAATTGGTCCAGGTCTTGGTACTTTAACGGAATTTTTAGCAATCCACTCTAAACATGTTTTGTGCTATGAAATTGATTCAGATATGATTGCAATATTAAATCAAACACTTTCTAGCTATTCTAACATTACAATTGTTCATCAAGATATCTTAAAGGTAGATATAAAAAAAGATATTGATACTTATTTTCCAAAGAATTCCAAAATCAAAGTCATTAGTAATCTACCTTATTATATTACAACACCCATTCTTTTTCGCTTGTTACAAATTCCTTCCATTTCTTTAATGTTATTTATGGTACAAAAAGAATTAGGGGAGCGAATGAGCGGAAAACCGAAAACAAAAGAGTATAATGCCTTGTCTGTTTTAATGAATTATTATGCTACATGTTCTATTGTTCATCGTGTAAGCCGAAATTGCTTCTATCCTGTACCAAATGTTGAAAGTGTTTTGTTATTGGTTCTTCCAAAGCAAAACGATTATAGCGTAAATAATGAACCTCATTTCACAAAATTTGTACAAAACATCTTTTCTAAGAGAAGAAAAACACTCATAAATAATATTACAAGTTATTATCCTTTTTCAAAAGAAGAAATTACACAAGTTTTACTTACTCTACATTTTCCAAAAGAAGTTCGTAGTGAAGAATTAACTTTAGAAGATATTCTTAAAGTATATCAACAATTGTTTTTTAATATGAAATAGCAACACCTTTTTTAATTCTTTTGCATATTTTATAAATAGGTGATTTTAATGGAAGAATACGTCGTATTAAAACAAGAAAAGTTTCCAATTATTTATAGAATTGTGAAGGAAGAACATCATCAAGTTGTTTTATATGGAAAGAATTATCGTACTATTCGCATCGTTTCAAAAGAAGATATTCGAAAAGCAAGTATGGAAGAAATTGAACAAGAAGAAAAGAGAAATGAACAATATTATAAAAATATTATTCATCGAAAGGAAAGAAAAGAAAAATCATTATTAGGAACCATTCTGCATTTGGATGGAGATCAAGAATATTTAGATCGTTCCATGGAACTTTATAAAGAAGTGGGTATTCATGCATATGGAGTTTGCGTTCATGAAGAAAAAATGGCAGAAGAGGTTTCTAAAATACTTACGCAAATTATTCCAGATACCATTGTTATAACAGGTCATGATTCGTATAATGGGAAAGGAAAAAGTGATCTTGCAAATTATACAAACACACAAAATTTTATTCGTGCTATTTTGTCTATTCGAAAGAAAGGGTATGATGCAAGAATCGTTGCTGGAGCGTGTCAATCTCATTTTGAAGCATTAATTGCTAATGGAGCATCTTTTGCATCCAGCCCTAAAAGAATTAATGTTCATACATTTGATCCTGCTGTTATTGCAATTCAAATTAGCATTACTTCATTTACAGAAAGAGTGGACATGAACAAAATTCTTCGGTTTATTGATGGCGGAAGGGATGCTTATGGAGGGGTTGAAACTCTAGGCAAAATGAAATTAATACTATAGGAGTTAGATATGGAAGAAAGAGCCTATGCAAAAGTAAATTTAGGATTACAAGTTGTTAAAAAAAGAAAAGATGGCTATCATGATTTAAAAATGGTGATGGCAAGTATTGATTTATTTGATACATTAACGATTCAAAAACATGATGTAACGCAAATTATCATGGAAAATATGAAAGAAAACATAGATATAAAAGAAAATTTGATTTATAAAGCTGTTTTGCTCATTAAAGAAAGATATCATATTCAAGGAAATGTTTTAATTCATGTTAAAAAAAGAATTCCAATGGGGGCAGGACTTGCAGGAGGGAGTAGTGATGCTGCGGCAACGCTTCGCCTTTTAAATCGGTTATGGTCATTACATTTATCCAGTGAAGAATTAGAGAAAATTGGATTAGAGTTAGGAAGCGATGTTCCGTTTTGTATTACCGGTACATCTTCTATTTGCGAAGGAAGAGGAGAAGTTAAAAAAACAATTGTTCTTCCAACAGGCTTTTCTTTGGTTTTAGTTCTTCCTCCTTATATGTCTTATACTAGGGAAGTTTTTCAAAAATGCAAAATTCTTCCAGAGGACAATCGATTTGAAAATATGCTCTTTGGGTTTAAGGAGGACCATTTTTATCTGTTTAATGATTTAGAACCTTATGTGGCAACACCACCAAATCAAAAATCTATTCAAGAAATGAAAGACATTTTAATGGGATGTGGTTGCATTGCAACAACTATGTCAGGAACTGGATCTACGGTGATTGGTATTGTAAGAGAGAATCAAAATATCTCTATGGAGGCAATAAAAAGAAAACTAAAAAATTGTCAAGTACTTCATTGCCATTTTGAAAATGTATTCATATAAAAGAATCATATTGTAAAAGAAGAGAAAATCATGTATAATAGGATTGCTTATGGAGGAAAATTGAATGGCACTAATTCATGGATCACAAGTAAAAATTTTTGCACTTTCCTCAAATCACGATTTGGGAGAAGAAATTGCAAATTATTTAGGATTGCCGTTATCAGAATGTTCAACGGTTAGATTTGCAGACGGAGAAGTAATGGTTAACATCGCAGAAACAGTGCGAGGACATGATGTATTTGTTGTACAACCCACCTCAAATCCAGTTAATGAAAGTTACATGGAATTATTAATTATGATTGATGCCTTGAAAAGAGCATCTGCAAAAACAATTAATATCATTATGCCTTATTATGGCTATAGCCGCCAAGACAGAAAGGCAAAAGCAAGAGAACCAATTTCAGCGAAATTAATGGCAGATTTAATTCAAACTGCCGGTGCTTCTAGGGTATTAACAATGGATTTACATGCAGCACAGATTCAAGGATTTTTTAATATTCCGATTGATAATTTTGAGGCACTTCCTATTTTAGTGCAATATTTCAAAGATAAAAAATTGGATAATATTGTTGTTGTTTCTCCTGATCATGGTGGCACTACTAGAGCTAGAAAATTTGCACTATACTTTGATGCTCCAATTGCTATTATTGATAAGAGAAGACCAAGACCAAATGTTGCGGAAGTTATGAACATCATTGGCGAGGTTAAAGATAAACATGCCATTATGGTAGATGATATTGTGGATACAGCTGGAACCATTACAGTAGCAGCAAATGCCCTAAGAGATGCCGGTGCCAAAGATATTTATGTGGCATGTAGTCATCCAATTTTATCTCATCCAGCAATTGACAGAATTAATGCTTCTGCAATCAAAGAATTAGTTACCACCAATTCTATCAGACTTTCAGAGGATAAAAAAACTGAAAAAGTTGTACAATTATCCATTGCGAAAATCATTGGACAAGGTATCTTGAATATTATTGATGGTAAATCAGTCAGCGATTTATTTAAATACGATCCAAAGAATAGATTTTAAAACAGAATGTAAAGGAGAGAAGATAATCTTTTCCTTTACATTTTTTATAAAATAGGTATAAAATAAACACAAGGAGCATATTCTAAATAGACGCTCTAAAGAAGATGAACTATTCTAGGAATCGAAATGCCTAAAAAGAGTTGTAATATTTTTTATAAATATCCTCTTGACAAAGAGCAGAAGAAATGGTATAATTATAAAGTACCTATTATGAGCACTTGATTTTAGAAA
>CANQVW010000014.1 GCA_947627395.1 uncultured Bacilli bacterium
AAATATTTAACTCTCTTATACATATAATGTTTTATTCTACTTATATTATATTCCTTTTTTAAAAATGCAAGCGTTTTTATATTTTTTTATTTTATAACTTTATATATCATTGGTATTTCTTTTGGTTTTTCTTCTTCAATTTGATAACATTGTAGGATTTTATTTTGAACTTCTTCAATATTTTCAAAATCACTATAAATCGTACAAAGAGTATCTCCAATATGAATAAAATCGCCCTGTTTTTTATGTAACTTGATTCCAACAGCAAGATTTATTTTATCTTCTTTATTTTTTCTTCCAGCTCCAAGTAACATAGCACAATGTCCAATTTCTTGGGCATGTAAACTATTTA
This sequence comes from uncultured Bacilli bacterium, assembly GCA_947627395.1. Taxonomy (GTDB): domain Bacteria; phylum Bacillota_I; class Bacilli_A; order ML615J-28; family CAG-698; genus CAKOMG01. The sequence goes on from CANQVW010000014.1 coordinate 353, forward strand.
CATATCCTTCTTTTAAAGAATGGATATCAAAGGTATATTGAGCTTGTGGGAATAAAGAATAATCTTCAATCACATGGGTATCTCCATGTTGATATTGAATCATTTGTCTTAATTTTTCTAAAGCTTCTTTAGTTTCTATTTTTTCTTTGATTTTGGAATAGGCTTCTTCTTTACTTTGACATATACCTTCTTCAATTAACAATTCACTCGATAAAGCATAACAAAGTTCAGTAAACTTCTTCTCTCCTTTTCCTTTTAAGGTCTCAATGGCTTCAATCACTTCCAAACTGTTTCCAACCATTTTACCAAGAGGTTCTTCCATATTGGTTAACACAGCAATGACCTGTCGATGGTTTTTCTTACCAATCTTTACCATAGCCATTGCTAATTCTTCAGCACTAATTACATCCTTCATGAAAGCACCGTCTCCCACTTTTACATCTAATAAAATGGAATGAGCTCCTGAAGCAAGTTTCTTGGACATAATGGAACTTGCAATTAAACCAATGGATTCAACAGTTCCTGTTACATCACGTAGTGCATATAATTTTTTATCTGCTGGAACAATGTTTAAGGATTGACCAATCACGGCCAAGGATATTTCATTAACTTGGTTATAAAAATCTAAAACAGGTAACTGAATTTGAAAATGAGGAATAGATTCTAATTTATCTAATGTTCCTCCTGTATGTCCTAATCCTCTTCCACTCATTTTAGCCAATTTCAATCCAAAACTTGCTAAAATAGGACCTACAACCAAAGTTGTTTTATCCCCTACTCCTCCTGTTGAATGTTTATCAACACAAATTCCATGAATAGAACTTAAATCCATTTGTTCTCCACTTTGTAACATTTCCATTGTCAATAAATATTGTTCATTTTCTGTCAATGGAACAAAACATACGGCCATTAAAAAAGCGCTTATTTGATAATCAGGAATGATTCCTTTCACATATCCATCAATTAGAAAATGAAGTTCATCTTTGGTTAGTTCATACCCTTGTTTTTTTCGAATAATGATATCTACAGCTCTCATATATATTCCTCTTTAATTTAACTTTTCTAAAAATAGTATACCATAAAATCAAGAAATATGGTATACTATTTCTAAAAATGAGGTTTAAAAATGAAAACAACAATATGTTTTATTCGACATGGACAAACAGAAATAAATCAACTTAGAAAAATTCAAGGAAGAAAAGATTATCCTTTAAATGATGTAGGACGAAGACAGGCACATATGACAGGAGCCTATTTAAAAATGGAGGATCCATCTTGGGATATTATTTACTCTAGTCCTTTATCTAGGGCATATGAAACAGCAACAATTATTAAGACAGAGTTGAATCTAACTGTCCCTATTGTGAAAGATGAACACTTTATTGAGCGTGAATTTGGTGATGCGGAAGGATGTCCTGTCTGTAAAGAAGTTTTTCAAAAAATTCAAGAAAATAAAATTTTAAACATGGAAACAAACCAAGAAATACAAAAAAGAGTTCTTCAAGGGGTATTTGGTGTTTCTCATAAAGAGCATCGTAAAATCTTAATTGTTGCTCATTCACATACGATCAAAGCCCTTTTAACCTATTTAGATTCTACAAGAACTTTTCAAGATTTCATTGATAATTGTTCTATGAACTACTTTACTATAGAAGATAAACATATTCATATTGAACAAACTAATATTACACCAAATAAAAAAGGATAATTACTCTTTAGTATTATCCTTTTTTGTTAATGAACAAGGTTCTTTCGGAAATTCTTCAATTCTTTCCTGAATCATTTTGTGCGTTAAATCACTAATTTCTTGTGTTGTCATATGTTCTATACTTTCATAGGAAAGGACATCAATGACATCAAAATAAACTTTTGTGCTACGCCAAGGAAATCGATGATGGATACAACATGTATTTTGAATTCCCACTACAACAATTGGACATTTTGCTTTTAATGCAATTTTAAATGAACCATGATGAAAATTTAACATTTCAAATTTTTTGCTTCTGGTTCCTTCAGGACAAACTTGAATGGAGGATTGATTTTCTTCAATCATATGAATTGCATGAATAATAGTTTTTAAACCTTCACGGTCATTACTTCGATTTAATCCAAGAAATCCTGCAGCATATAAACATTTTCCAATAATCGGTAGTTTGATTAAACTATCTTTCATAATAAAAGAAAGATCATAGGCACGCATCGTCCAAATAGTGACTATAGCATCAAAATTTGACTGATGATTTGAAATGAGTAAAAACTTTTGGTCAGATGGTATTTTTTCCATTCCTCTAATCAGTACTTTAACTCGTCCAATTTGTAATAGGAATTCTCCAGCTCTTTTACATAACTTAGTATAAAACTTTTTTGGTTTTGTGATGGGTTTATTTAAACTAACAAAACATGAAGCAATAATAATGATAAAACAAATGATTAAAGCTGTACCCAAAAAACCTGTAAGAAAACCGCAAATAGGAATCCAAAAGTCGTACCAATCATTCACCCAACCTGGAATGAATAAGGTTATAACTGTAGTAATGGATGCGACCAATAATAGAGTAATTAAAATCATTTTTCTTTCCTTTCATAAACACAAAAAGATAAATCTCCACTATTTCTTTCTTGTATTTTTTCATATTTAGAATAATCAATGGGTGAAAAATACACATTGCCTTCATATGGACGTTTTACATGAGTAATATAAAGTCGGTCAGCATAAGGTAAAGAAAGGGTGTAAATTTGTTTTCCTCCAATAATAAAGATATCTTCTTGAACTGTCTTTAAGTAAGAAATTAAGTCATGAACAACTTCAACGCCTTCATAATGGAAATTTGGATCTAGTGTTGCGACAACATTTTTACGATGTGGTAATATTTTATGATTTCTAGATAAGATAGAATAAAAAGTAGCTTCCCCCATTAATACTGTTTTATTCATTGTTGTTTTTTTAAAATATTGTAAATCTTCTTTATAATGCCATGGTAAATCATTATCTTTGCCAATTAAGCCATTCATTCCGATAGCAACAATAATATGAATCATTAAATAGCCACCTCTGCTTTAATTCCTTTATAAGGATGATACTCTTCTAGCGTAAAATCTTCATAAACAAAATCATCAATATTTTTTCTTGTTGGATTGATTTTCATTTTAGGTAAAGATCTTGGAGTTCTTGTAAGTTGTGTTTTTACTTGTTCTAAGTGGTTTAAATAAATATGAGCATCTCCAATAGTATGAATGAATTCTCCTACTTCTAAATGACATATTTGGGCAATCATCATGGTAAGTAGAGAGTAAGATGCAATATTAAAAGGAACACCTAAAAATGCATCAGCACTTCTTTGATATAATTGACAACTTAAACGATTATTTTGAACATAAAATTGAAACATCATATGACATGGAGGTAAAGCCATTTGATTAATATAAGCAGCTTGCCATGAACTTACAATTAATCTTCTTGAATTTGGATTGGTTTGAATTTCATGGATGACCCAAGCAAGTTGATCGACATATTTTCCATGATCACCATCAAAATGTCTCCATTCATGCCCATATACTGGTCCTAAGTCACCATGTTTTTTCGCAAATGCTGCATCTGTTTTTATCTTTTCTACAAATTCATCTAGGGTTTCTCCTCGATAATCTTGACTTTTCTTGAAGGCTTCATAAGGCCATTCATTCCAAATACGAACATCATGATCTACTAAATACTTAATATTTGTATCTCCATGAATAAACCATAGCAATTCATGAATAATGGATTTCAAATGAACTTTTTTAGTTGTTAACAATGGAAATCCTTCTTGTAAATTAAATCTCATTTGATAACCGAATGTGGAAATAGTTCCTGTATTGGTTCTATCATCTTTTTGGGATCCGTTTTCTAAGATGTGCTTTAAAAAATCTAAATATTGCTTCATGATATCCTCCAAGATTGAATTTATTAAATTATATCATACATTTTCACAAAATAATAATGAATAATTAATCTAATATGTGTAAGATAACACATTTTAAATAAAAGGATTCAAAACTACATAACAATGTAGGATGATCTAGAGATTGAATTCTAAAATCAATCATTTGAACTTTTCTTTTTGAATCTATACATGCTTCTTCTATCATTTGTAAGAACAATGCTGGTGACATATGTTGTGAACAAGAAAAGGTCAATAAAAATCCTCCTTTTTTGATGATTTTTAATGCTTGCAAATTAATTTCTTTATATCCTCGGTATGCTTTTTTAATTGTATCTTTGGATTTTGTGAAAGCGGGAGGATCTAAAATAATTACATCAAATTGTTGTTCATTTTCTTTTTGATGTAAGAAATCAAACACATCTTGACAAATCGGAACAATTTGAGTAAAGTGGTTTAATTCTGAATTCTTTTTTACATCCATACAAGCTTTTTCACTGATGTCTACCGCAACAACTTTTTTTGCACCGTATTTTGCTGCATGTAAACTAAATCCTCCTGTATGAGAAAAGCAGTCTAATACAACTTTATCTTGAACGTAGTTTTTTAAAGTTGCACGATTCAGTCTTTGATCTAAAAAATATCCTGTTTTTTGTCCATTTTCTAAATCAACTTGGATGAATATTCCATTTTCTTCAATTGTAATGATAGGAGAAAAAGTTCCATAAACCCTTCCTTTCCATGGTTTTAAGCCTTCTTTTTCTCTAATGGGTGTATCACTTCTTTCATAAATTCCTAAAGGATGAAATAAACGAACTAAGACACGAATTAACATATCTTTTATTCTTTCCATACCTAAAGAAAGAATTTGAATGGAAAGATACTCTTGATATTTATCAACAATCAATCCTGGTAATAAATCCGCTTCACTAAAAATAACTCGGCAAGAGGAAGTAAATCCAATAGTCTTTCGATATTGCCATGCTTCTTGAATTCGATTTTCAAAAAAGGGTTCATCAATTTCAACATCTTTAAGAGTTAACATACGCACCATAATTTTACTATTGGCATTAAAGAATCCTTTTCCAATAAATTGATGATGCTCTGAATACACTTCACATATTTCTCCTGATACAATCGAACCTTCAAAAGATTCTACTTCATTAGAAAAGATCCAAGGATGACCCTTTAGGATTCTTTCTTCTTCATTCTTTTTTAGAATCACTTTTAACATGTTTTGATCTCCATAATAGGAATCCAAAATTCAAAAATGGTTGGATCTTGATATAAATCGTACTTAGAAATGACATATGAACTCTTACCAAATTGAACTTGTTTATATTTTAAATTTGAAGTAATCCACTCTAATGCTTCTTTTTTTTCTTTTTCTTCTTGATTTATATGAATAATAAATTTAGCATAAGTAAATCCTGGAACTTCTTTTTTTTGATAATTTACATTTTGATTTTCATAATGAGATTTTACTCCTACATGATATTTATCTTGAGTTGCACTATCCTTTCCTTGAATGGTAACTTTGATTTCATAAAAGAAAGGTTCTGTTTGACCTTTCACTTGAAATGTATCATATAAATTAGTGAAACTAGCCCATACTTCCTTACGACTTTTTCCTGTAATACCAATGACTGGAAATTCTTTTTCTATAGTAATGATTGGATTCATTTGTTCTCCTTAATATATAGATATCAATTTTATCTTAATTTTTTAACTAGAGTAATTCTACCATATTTCTATGTTTTTTTCAATCTTATTTTTTTCTTTGTTGACATTTATAAAACAATATTAAATGGATACTTTTATTTCTATAATAAATTGAATAAAAAAGAAAGAAATACAAAAAAGTTTTAATAATTGTTATTTATTATATAGGAAATATTTATTTAATAATTTAATGAATATATAAGAAAAATTCAGAAAAAACAACCTTTTTTTTGTAATTTTATGATATAATAAATGAGAAATAAGGAGGATTATATATGTGTACAGCAGCAACTTATCAAACAAAAAATCATTATTTTGGACGTAATTTTGATTTAGAATATTCTTATTCTGAAACAGTTACCATTACTCCTAGAAATTATCCATTTCATTTTAGAGAGGTTCATTCGATTGAAAACCACTACGCTATGATTGGTATGGCCTATGTTTTTGATGAATATCCTTTATATTACGATGCAACCAATGAAAAAGGATTAAGCATGGCGGGTCTTAATTTCCCTGAAAATGCTTATTATCATCCAATAAAAGAAGGAAAAGATAATATTGCTTCCTTTGAATTTATTCCTTGGATTTTATCTCAATGTGCAACCGTTCAAGAAGCAAAAGAATTACTAAAAAGAATCAATATTGCGCAAATTCATTTTAATGAACAATTACTTGCTTCTCCTCTACATTGGATGATTTCTGATAAAAATGAATCTATTACTGTGGAATCAATGAAAAATGGTTTAAATGTTTATGATAATCCAGTCGGTGTTTTAACAAATAATCCACCCTTTGATATGCAAATGTTTTATTTATCTAATTTTATGAATTTATCTAAGGAACAAATAGAAAATCATTTTTCTAGTCAACTAACCCTAACTCCTTATAGTAGAGGAATGGGGGGAATGGGACTTCCTGGAGATTTATCTTCAGCATCTCGGTTCGTAAAAGCATGTTTTACAAAAATGAATTCACTTTCCAAAGATTCTGAGGAAGAAAGTGTGAGTCAGTTCTTTCATATTTTAGGATCTGTCTATCAACAAAGGGGTTGTGTACACATGGGAAATGGGCAATATGAAATTACAATTTATAGTTCTTGTTGCAACACAGATTTAGGAATTTATTATTATACGACCTATGAAAATAGTCGTATTTCCGCAATCGATATGCATAAAGAAAACTTAGATAAAACTCAGTTAATTTCATATCCTTTATTGACAAAGCAAGATATTTTCTATCAAAATCATAAATAAATGGATAAAAGGACAATTCCTATTTGGATTGTCCTTTTTAACTTTCACGATATAATTTCGCTTGAGCTTCAAACATTTCATAGTAAGAACCTTTTTTTAACATGAGAGAATGATGATTTCCTTCTTCAATGATTTGTCCTTCTTTCATCATATAAATGGTATCGACATTAACGATTGTTGAAAGACGATGAGAAATTAAGATTAAAGTTTTATTTTCTTCTTCACATAACCTCATAATTTCATCATTAATGTTTTTTTCAGCGGTTGGGTCTAATGCACTCGTAGGCTCATCTAAGATAATGATAGGAGCATCACTTGCAAAGACTCTTGCTAAAACCATTCGTTGACGTTCTCCTCCTGATAATTCAATACCATCATTATTAAATTCTTTTGTTAAAATGGTATCTAATCCATTAGGATATTCCATAACTTTTTCATATAACCCTACTTTTTTTAATGCATGAATGGCTTTTTCTTTTTCTTCATCATTATTAGGTCGATGCATTAAAATGTTTTCTAAAACAGTTGCACAATATATTTGAAAGTTTTGTAACACAATGGAAAATAAGGAAGAAATTTGCTTTCGATTGATGTTAGGATAATCCATATCATCAATAAAGATTTCTCCATTTAAAGGAGGATATAATTTTAGTAACAATTTGGTTAATGTTGTCTTTCCTGCTCCATTATATCCAATAATAGCAATTTTTTGTCCTCTTTTGATTTGAATAGAAATGTTTTGTAAGGAAGGTTGTTCTTGATTTGGATAAGCAAAGGAAAGATTTTGAATATGTACTTCTTTAAAATCAATGACATTGTTATCATTTTCTATTTCCTTTTCAGGTTGATAATTTAATAACCAAACAAAATCTTCAATTTCAATAAGATTCCTTCTTAAGGAAGTAAAGCTACTGACTAAGGAATAGAATCTTCCACTAAACTTGTGACAAGCACTTGCTAAGGCGCTAAATTTACCAATTAACATTCCTTTAAAGAAAACTGAGTACATTAAATAAAAATAAATAATGAATTGATTTAGAACATAATAAATTCCATTATCTAAGAAGTACCATTTTCTTGATTTTTTATTGTCATTATTACATCTAGTATCTACTGCTTCGTATCCTTCTTTTTCCATGTTCTTTAACATTTCCCCGACATTCGTTGTTTTAATATCCATGGTATATTTTTCTAAATAGAATACACGAGCAACATAAACTCTTTTTCTTCGGTCAAGTTCTGTTTCTTTATATTCGTCATGGTAAATCTTTAAAATTTTACTTCCACAAACAATATTAATGATACTTGCAAATAATGTAATGATAAATAAAATAGGAACATTTACGCAAATATAGACGACCATAACTGCCATACTGACAATGTTTTTAACAAAATTAATGAAATTATCAAAGGCATTGATACTACTTAAATCTTGTTTTAAGGCTCTTGATAATTCATCATATTTTTTAGGATCATCATAATATTCAATGGGAAGTTCTTTTGCTTTTTCATAAAGTAAATATTGAATCTTCTTCATCCATGTATGTCGATATTTAGGTTTTAAATAGTCTCCAAAAAAACGATTGACAGAACTACAAAATAAATTGATGCAAGATAAAACAACAATAAACAAAAGAATTTCTTTGAAGGTTGAATTTCCTAGTTCAACCATGGTGACAGTTTGTTCAATGATATACAGTTGTCCCCAAACCAATATTGCATTTAAAATAATGGTTATGATGGAAAAGATAAAATAAAGTGGAATTATTTGTATGACTTTTTTCAGGATGAAGAAGGTGCTTTTAATGATTTTCATTCTGCTTCCTCCTGATATTTTTCTGCTTGTGTCATGAACATTCTCTTATATTCTCCATTTTTTAACATCAATTCATGATGAGTTCCTTGTTCTAAAATACTTCCTTGTTCAAACAAGTAAATTTTATCGGCATGAATGGTTGTTGAAAAGCGATGAGAGATAAAGATTAAAGTTTTATCGATGGCATAAGAAAATATTTCATCAAAGATATGTTTTTCCGCAAGTGGGTCTAAAGCACTATTAGGCTCATCTAGGATAAGAATGGGAGCACTAGATACAAAGACTCTAGCAATGACGAGTTTTTGCCTTTCTCCTCCTGAAAACTCAACTCCATCTTTATCAAACTCTTTGGTACAAATGGTGTTGATTCCTTTTTCTAAGTGAGAGATTTTTTCCCATAGTCCAACTTTTTTTAATGCTTCAATGACTTTTATTTCTTCATCTTTGGTTTCTAGTTTTTTTAGCAAAATGTTTTCCGCAACACTAAAGGAATAGATTTGATAATTTTGAAATACGGTTGCATAAGTTTTTCGAATGGTTTTGACTTGAATATCTTTGTAAGGAATTTGATTATAAAAAATAGCTCCTTCTGTTGGTTCAATGAGTTTTAAAAACAATCGAACTAAGGTTGTTTTTCCTGCTCCATTTTCTCCAACAATGGCAATTTTTTGTCCTTGCTCAATACGAAAAGATATATCATTTAATGTTTTTTCTTCATTTGCTTGATAAGAAAAATGAACATGGTCAAAAGTGATTTCTTTAAAATCAGGAAGTGTGTTGATTGTTCCTTCTTTTTCTAAAACACAAGGTTGATCTAACACTCTATAAACATCAAATCTTCGAATGACATTCTCTTTAAATCTAGCAATGCTAGAAGTAAGTCCTGTTACAATATCAGCTAATGTACTTGCTGCTGCAACAAGGGATGCCAAAATGACAATGTTGTTGTTCTTCATCGTTGTAAAAGCAATTAAGGACAAAGCAACAGCAATGATACTTTCTGTAGCTATTCCTCCTAAAACATTTAGAATGGCTCTTTTAGAAAAATCATGACGAATATTTCCAATAATCTTATCTCCGATTTCACTATTCATGTCTAAATATAGATCACTTAATGTTGTCGATTTTAAATCAATAGAAGCATCTTTTAAAAAGAATAAACGTTTAATATATCCTCTTTCGCGGAAATGTTGGGCATTTTTTTCACTGACTAACCAAGATATTTTTGTGGTAATTCGAAAAATAACAGCCGTTAATATTCCAACTACAAAGACATATAAAATAATCCATGGACTAATTAAAGCAAAAATGGTTCCAACACTTAATATTTGTACAAGTTCTTCTATGATTTCTGTAAAACTCCAATAAGTACCAAACATATATGAAGCACCATCATCTAATGCTTTTTCATAATGATTTAAGAAATCATTAGATTGATACACTTCATAATCTACTTCATCTAATTTAGAATATAATAGGGTACTTAATTTATATTCAATTCTTCTACTAACTCGACTATCCATTTCATAATCAATGAGATGGATAATCACTGCATAAATTAAATGATAAATGGTATTGGCTAGGATAATCCAAAATACCATCTGAAATCCTTCTTTGGTGGGATTCTTTTGATATATTTTTGTCATATAAGCAAGAATTCCAATGGGAAGTAAATTCCATGTAAGGGATGAAATGACATTAATAAAAAGAACTCCAATCAATCTTTTATCTAATGAAAATATGAGTTTTAAGTAGGATAAAACCGAATGTTTTTTATAATCTTCCATTTTTCCTCCTTTTTTTAAATGCGCTTTCATTATAACATATTTAAAAATAAAAGGCAACATAAAAGGAGCTTCTGAAAATTAAATATCTATAATAAATATTTGTTATAACTTAAAAACCCCATCGGAATATATTCCGATAGGATTTTTACCCTATATAATTTTATCCTTTATTATTTATATGTTCATCATGATGGTGTAATGATGGGAAAGCTTTTCCTAAACGGGAATTCTTAATTTTTGAATTCACTTCATCAATTCTTTCATGTACATTTAAAGTTACATTAGATACTTTGGATCCAATTTTATCTGATGAGAATCGTAACATTTTTTTCAGTTCTTCTAATTCTTTTTGATGATGATCGAATTTTAGAATTTGAAGAATGGTTATAACGTTATCAACTGTATATATAATAAGAAAGACAATAATTAAAATTATACGATAGGGTTCGTGAATGTAACTTACACCTTTTTCAATCATGGGATGTATGACTTTCACAATCAATAAAGCACACAAACCCCAAAGAATAGAAAAGCGTAAACAAATGTATCCTTTTAAATTAAAGGGCTCATTAGAATAATCCCACCATTTTTTATGAAAGAATTTTTCTAAAGTATATCCTGTAATGAATTCAAGTAATGTCGCTACACCAATTGAAGTGATTAATAACAATATAGGATGATGAATTGGGGAAAGTAAACTTAAAATAAGTAACATTCCAAATCCATAAATGGAACAAATAGGTCCATTTAAGAATCCTCGGTTAATAAACTTTCCAGTTTTTAATGTGGAATAAATAACCTCACTACACCATCCCAAAAAACCATAAATAAAAAAATATAAAGTCATCGTTTCTATCATAAATTTCCTCTAGTCAACGGATTTTAAAGATTCAACCATTCGAATACGTTTTGTTAAAAAGCTAAAAATACTATTCATCACAATACTAACACCACATGTTAATAAAATTGTATATAAATAAGTAGATGGATAAATATGGTAAATATAAGTTACCAACGGATTTTCATTAATACTTAAAACAGTTACTAATAGTGGATATCCAAAGAGAAGTCCAACAAGAGATCCAATTAAAGTAGATGTTAAAATTTCAAATGTCAAGGACATTCCAATTTCAATTCGATTAAATCCTAAAACTTTTAAAGTCGCAATATCCCTTGTTCTTTCTTCAAAATTTAATAAAGCCAAATTATATAATACAACAATGGCCAATAAAATAGCAAATACTTTCACTGTAGTTGTCATTACTCGAATAGAGGAGGTGACACTATCTAATCTTTGTTTCATTTCTTGAATTGTAATTACAGATTCTATTCCATTTATGTTTTCTATTTGAGTTTGGATGGTTGAATTTAGTTTAGAATCTGATGTTTTAATCCAAGTAGCATTGGGAGAAAATGGCAAATTCATTTTTTCTTGGGAAACAAATACTCCTTGAGTAATACATAGCGAAACAATGGATGAAACTTTTTCTTGATAGGTTTGATTATTCATAACAATATTAATTTCATCTCCAACTTTTGCTCCGATTTCTTCTGCTACTTTTTCTGAAAGTAAAACACCCTCTTGTTGATAATTGGGAGTAAATACTTCACTTGTTTCTGGTAGTAAAAATAAACTTGAAGAAATAATCTTATCTTTTTGTAAAGTAATAGCTATTTTTTCATATTCTTCAATTTTAGTAATTCCATCTATTTTTTGAAGTTCTTCTTTATGACTTCCACTATTTAAATATCCAATGGATAAATCATAAGAAATCAATTCATTGAGTTCTAAATCTAGGCCATAATTTAAGGTATTATCAATACCAAATCCACAAACTAATAAACTTGAACAGCCAATTAAGCCCAAAACAACCATTAAAGTTCGACTGATTTTTCTTCTCATATTTCGTAGTGCCATACGAATCGTTAATGGAATTTTTTGGAAAAGTTTTGTTTGTTCAATGATGTTACCTTTCATTTGAACACTATTTTCGCCACGTAAACTTTCAATTGGTTTTTTATTGATTTCATTTTTACAAGCTATGAAACTTGTAAACATAGAAACTAAAATTAAAATGAAAACACTAATAAGATATTCAAAGCGAAAGAATGTAACATGATATTTAGGAAGTTGGTATAAATAATGATATTTTGTACTCATAACTTTGGGAATGATAAGAGGTCCTAAAATCATTCCAAAAATGCTTCCGATAATACATAATAAAATAATAATGCTCATGTAATGAATCATGATTTCTTTTTTTGTATACCCAAAAGATTTCATAATACCTATATTCATTTTTTCTTTATTGATGAGCTGTGATATTGAAGTTAAAATAATTAAAACAGCAACTAAATAAAAAATAACTGGAAATACATATAACATTTTTTTAGCTTGAATGACATCTGATTCTATAGAAACATTGGTTGGCATATCACTTCTTAAAGCAGCATAAAGCAAATTAGAAGTTTCTTTTTGATCATAATAGTTTTGAATTTCTTTTAATGTTTTAGATGGATTTTTTGTTTGAATGATATATTGATTATATAATAAAGGAATTAGAGTTTCAATAAGTGATCCGCCAATATCTTTTAAAACATCGATTCCTAGATAGATGAGACCTGTGGAATAACTTGAATTGTCCAAGGCTTCTGGGTGAATCATTGTTCCTGTAATGGTTGCTTGAAATGTAATGGAGCGAACTTCTACTTCAACTGAATCTCCTATATTTAGTTCTTTTCGATTCAAAAAGTTTTGATCTACTAGAACATCATGCGTTGAAATATTTTCTTTAGAAAGTTGCGTTGGAAGACACATTTGAGTGTTTTCATCAAACACAATAATGTTAACATTGGTTGTTCCTGATTTACCTGTTAAGTAAATTCTTTTCTCATATGAAATATGATTAGATTTTAAGAACTCTTCATCCTGTTCGTCATAACCTTGAAAGGTAATGGTAATATCACTCATATGAGTAATATCATAAATATGCTTTAACCGATCATCAAAATTTTTATAATTGGCATAAATACCTGTAAATAACGTTACAGCAAGCATAGCAATTAAAATGACAGAAAGATATTGAAGATAGCTTGTTCTTATTTCACTAACAACTTTTCTCCTTAAAACCTTTACCATTCGATTTCCTCTACTTCTTTTGGATCTTCATTATAAATATTTTCTATAATTTGACCATCACTTAATTTAATAATACGATTGGCTATATATTGAATATTTGCGTTATGGGTAACAATAATAACAATTTGATCTTGATTTTGGCTGATGTTTTTTAATAATTGAATAATGGATTTTCCTGTTTTACTATCTAATGCTCCTGTGGGTTCATCACATAAGAGTAAACTCGGTTTCTTCACAATGGCTCTTGCAATAGATACTCTTTGTTGTTCTCCTCCACTTAATTTAGATGGAAAATTATGAATTCTTTGCTCTAATCCTACCATTTTTAAAACATCTTTACTATTTAGATGATCTTTTACAGTTTGTTCTGATAACATAACATTTTCTAAAGCAGTTAGGTTTGGCATTAGGTTATAAAACTGAAACACAAAACCAACTTTTTTACGACGAAATAAAGATAATTCTTTATCATTCATTTTTGTAACGTCCTCATTATCTACTAAATATTTTCCACTCGTTGCTTGGTCCATTCCTCCCAAGATATTTAAAAGAGTAGATTTTCCAGCACCACTAGCGCCCAATACAACAATGAGTTCACCTGAATGTATTTCAAAGCTAACATCATTTAAAGCTACTACTTTCGTTTCATTGTTTCCATATTCTTTTGTTATATGATTTAAAATAATTTTAGACATAATGTTCACCTTCATTTATGATATTTTATTTTCAATATATGTTGTAGTATGAAACTTGTGACATAATTATTTTATAATTGTCGATAATCAATTGTTGGTTTTGTTAATAATCCATTATAATCCAAATTCATTAAAGGTTTCTCAATACAATCCTCTACTTCTTGAATGGTTATTGGATAATACTTTGTTCTTTCACAACTGACACGGTAAGAATTCCATGTTTTATTTTTGAAATATTTACTATTATGAACATGTCCATAAATAAAAATAATATCTTTACATTTTTTCATAATAAAAAGAGGTTCATGACTCAAAATAAACTTTCTTTTGAATAAGATAAGAAATTTACTAACAAAATTCAAAGCCTATTCTCCGATAGAAATCGGTTGAAAAATTATTATGATTTCCTAAAATTAATCTTTTTCTTCCATTCAATATTGGAACATATTCCTTCAAAAAATATTTACATCCTATCGCAAGATCTCTTAGCCCCCATACTTCATCATTACTTACAACTTCATTCCAATGATTTATGAGTGTATTATTCATTTCCTCAATCGTTTTAAAGGGACAATTAGAATAATAAATGACATTTTTATGGTTAAAATGTAAATCAGAAATAAAAAAATTTTACTCATGAAATCTCCTCTTATACTAAATTATACCTATATTTTAGCATAATTTAAATAGAAAATCTACATGAATGCATTGAAAAGAAAAGCAAAAATAATTTACAGAACTTTATTTATTTCTTAAACGCTTTTTAAATGATTTGATTTTCTTCACAATATTCTTCATTTTTATTTTCTATAGTATTTATCATTCTTTCTTATAATTTAACATACATGGTCTTATCCGATTCATTAGTCATTTGTGTGTGAATAACAAAAAAGTTATTCCTTGGTTTATTTTTATATTCATAAATGTTATCTGATGATGTTCTCTAAAATTAAAATAAATAGAGTAAAATATTCTATTTTTGATTTTTCTTTTTTAATGAACAAAGTAATTTTTTTAAATGATTGACACTAAAAAATATAACTCTATGTACTCTTTAAGAAGTTTTTTCAACTGCATTAGACCATTGAATTTTATGTATAAATTATTTATCGTACGTAATCCTCCGATTGAATGTTTTCAAACATTTGTAAATAATCTGGAAATAATCTATCATCTAAAATTGGGAGTATCGTTACACTATTTCTATAAAACTTTTTTCATCATTTAATTGCAACCACATGTTGTTTTTTGCCAATTTCCTTTAATTTAATTTTTGATACAAAATAAATTTGGACTCATTTTTTATTGATTATTAAGTTTTACTGCAAGTTCTCGACTCATATTGATATGTAAATGAAAACATCATAAAACATTTCTTTACATCTTAATATTTTTTACTATATTTATGATAAAAAAGTATTCTCTTTTCATAAGAAAATTGCATATTAAAAAAGAACATTTCTCTTATAGAGAACCTGTTCTTTCTTTAATTAATTCTTTTTGTTTAGTGCTAATGGTAATGCTGCACAAACTCCGCTTAAAATACTTACGACAGCAGAAATAATCCAACCTACTCCTAGTTTTGTACCTGAACCAACTGCGGCTGTTTCACAGAAAGTGAATATACCCGCAACCACAAGTAATATTGCAGCAACAAGTGTTAAAAGTTCAGAATACTTATCTAACGCATTAACTTTTAATAATGGTAAAATAACTACTAAAGCTAAAACGATAAGAGCCACTAAAATAAAAATCCAAGCCATTAATCCAGCCCATGGAGCGCTCACGTTTTTTGTACCAAAAATACCTTCAATACCTGTAAGTTCTCCAGAAAATGAAATGCCCCAAATTTCACCCTTTACTGTTACTGAAGCAGTTGCCATTAATAAAATAAATGAAAGCAAAGTTAAACCTAAGGCAATCACTCTCGAAAATTTGTAAAAACTTTTCACGACATTTCCCTCCCTTCATCGTAATAATACCTATTCAAAACAGGTTACAATATATTTTACTACACTTTGAGAAAAATATCTATATTTAGATGATTTTATTTTATATTTTTGTTCATATTCTTTGTTTTTATCATTTATTCTACTTTATAAGACTCTTGCTTTGCTATTCTTACTGTATCATTAGGTTCTAAATGTCCAATTAAGAAAGGTGAATCATCATCATGTTGTTGATAGTTTTTATAGATGAGTTCTTTTCTCCCATTGGCATAGCAATAGGTGCATAAATGTAGGCATGAATTATATGTACCAATATCATTAGAAAGATAACATGTGCAATATCCTTTTCTTGCTTGCATTTTTTGTTTTACATGTAATTGATAACCAATGGCTTTTTCATAGTCTTCTAATCTCATACATCCTTGAATATCTAAATTTGAAACATAATTTTTTAACCATTTTTCTTTTGAACATAATCTTAATTGAAGATGATTTTTATTTGCTATGTTTTGAAATTGTTCAGTGATAAAGATTTTATCTTCATTTGTGCTATCTTTTAATTCTGGATGATTTCTTTTTAATTTATCATATACATCTAAAAATCCAAAAGTAACTAAAGATGTATATTCTTTTAATTCATTAATGAGAAATTGGAATTGATTGATGTGATATTCTTTAGTATAATGATGATCTATAATAATCGGTGTATATCTAAGTCCTATAGCATTTTTTCCAATTTTTTTAGATAAACATTTAAAGTCATTTATGACTTGTTCCATGGGTGGAACATTGGGTTCTAAATCTTTATCAAAACTAGTAATGGTAATGTACCAAAATTGTCCAAAGTCCTTAAGTTCATCTAGGTAAGGAAAAAGTGGTCTCGGGTTCTTTGTACAAAATCCAATAACGTCAACAACGTTAGGGTTGAGCTCATAACGAGTGACTAGAGTTGGATAATATGGATTTCTTACCATAACATATCCTTCTTTGATTCGATTGATGAACCATTTGGCATAAAATGCTGGAATGTCTGTTCTTTGTCCTGTGTTGATAATCATATGGATTTTGCTCCTTTACTTTTCTCTTTCACATAATGACATAAACACGTATCAATACAAAAACATCCTAATACATGCGTCATCCATGTTCCTAAATCTAAATGAACTTTACTATAATTTTGAATTTTATTATCTAAGCTATGATCACGTTTATAAGCAATGATTTTAGGTTCTTGAATGATTGTGTTTGTTGGGGTATGTCCAAAGAAAACACAAGGAGAATTTATGGGAATCATTTCAGGCTCTTTAAAATCACGATCATAAATGAATTCTTCTATACTCACTTCATTTAAAGGGTATATGTGTTGATATTTATCTAAGGGAACTCCTGCATGAACACAAATAAACTCTTTTTCTTCAATGTAATAAGGTAGAGTACTTAACCATTCAATGAGTTCTATAGTAACTTCTTCGCTTTCAAAATATTGTTTTATAGAAATAAGTATTTCTTCTTTAGAAGAATAGGTTTTCTTTAAATAATGATAATATTTTAAGAATTCATGTTCATGATTACCTAATATACATTTCATATTGGAATGATGATATACATAAGAAAGAACTTTTGTGGAATATTTCCCTTTTTCAATCATATCTCCACAAATATATAAAGTATCTTGTTCATTAAAATGAATCTTATCTAATAATTGAAGAAATAAATCATATTCTCCATGAATATCTGAAATTACATATTTCATTTGGTTTCCTCTTCTGATAGTTGAAATTCTTTTAATTGATCTACTTCTAAATCTCCTAAGACATATTTTCCAATGCGAACTCTTTGTAATGCTAGAACTTTATTTTGTGCACGAGATACTAATCTTCTAATTTGACGATATTTACCTTCTTCTAATATGACTTTAAGATGTGTTTCATCTAGAACTTCTAATTCAATAGGTTGGGTAAGATGACCTCGTAAAAAAATGGGTTCTTGCATTTTAAGAAGGAAATCTTTCGTTATTGGATACTCTAGTGTTACTCTATATTCCTTTTTTACATGTTTTTTTGCATGAATTAATTGATTAGCAAATTTTCCATCATTGGTTAATATCAATAATCCACTGGTATCTTTATCTAAGCGACCAACACAAAAAACACGGAAGTCCAAATGAAGATGTTTAAAAATATTACCTTTTACTGTTTCATCATTGGTACATACAATTCCAATGGGTTTATGATATAGATAATATACATAAGGTTTCTTTTCTATTTTTTTACCATCGACATAAATTTGATCTTCTTCTTTCACAATATAAGAAAGAGATTCAATTTTTCCATTGACTTTGACTTTATTTAAACGAATGAGTTCTTTTACTTTACTTTTAGTATAGTTGCCATAATTTTTTAAATAAGTTGATAAATGCATTTTTTGTGTTCGGTTCATTTTTTCCCTTTACTTCTATTTTACGTCAAAAGAATTTATGTATCGATTTAAATAAATTCCTGTGTAACTTTTATTACATTTTCTTACTTCTTCAGGAGTTCCAGCGATGACAATTTCTCCTCCTTCTACTCCTCCACCTGGTCCCATATCAATAATATAATCGGCATTTTTAATGATATCCAGGTCATGTTCAATGACAATGATGGTTGCACCTTGCTCTTGCAACTTTTTAAATACTTGTAACAACACTTTTACATCTAATGGGTGTAATCCAATGGTAGGTTCATCAAAGACAAAGATGGTGTCTGATTGTCCTTTCCCCATTTCACTGGCTAATTTGACTCTTTGTGCTTCTCCTCCTGATAAAGAAGGGGTTTCTTCTCCTAAGGTTAAATAACCTAGCCCTAAGTCATGTAGGACTTGTAACTTTCGCTTTACACTTGGAACATCAGAACACACATCTAGTGCTTCATCAATACTCATGTCCATAAGTTCTGGTAAAGAATAAGATTTCATATTAGATGTTCTTTTGATGAGATAAGCTTCTTTGGAATATCTTGAGCCCTTACAATCAGGACAAGTGATTTCCACATCAGGTAAAAACTGAATATCTAAACTAATGGAACCTGTTCCATCACAAGTTTTACATCTTAGTTTTCCTGTATTGTATGAAAAATCTCCTTCTTTAAGTGATTTTTCTTTAGATAATGGAACTTTCGCATATAGTTTACGAAGTTCATCGTGAACCTCTACATATGTTGCAACAGTGGAGCGAACATTAATCCCAATGGGAGTAGAATCGATGAGTTTCACGTGATGAATGTGTTCTGCATGTATTTCTTTTACATGATTTGGTAATTTTAATCCTTTTTCTTTGGCTTCAATTGCGGGAACGAGGCTTTCTAAAACTAGAGTAGTTTTTCCTGACCCAGAAACTCCTGTCACCACAATCAAGCGACCTTCTGGGAAATCTACTTCTAATGGTTTTACTGTATGAATGGTATTTG
The DNA here is from genome assembly GCA_947627395.1 of uncultured Bacilli bacterium. Taxonomy (GTDB): domain Bacteria; phylum Bacillota_I; class Bacilli_A; order ML615J-28; family CAG-698; genus CAKOMG01. Next base: position 20,080 of record CANQVW010000014.1, read on the forward strand.
TTCTTAGGTGAATTCGACCTAAAGAAAATAATTCGTCTAAAGAAGCGCTCTTTGTAACATCAATCTTTTCTTTTTTAAATAAAAATTGTCTAATACAAGAAGCACTACTATTTTTAATATCTTCTAAAGTTCCTTGGGCAATAATAGTTCCTCCATCTTTTCCTGCTTTAGGTCCTAATTCAATCAGCCAATCGACTTTTGAAAGCAACTCTACATCATGATCTACTAAAACAATACTATTCCCATCAGATTGCAAATCATGCATGACTTCAATTAATCCTTTCATGTTTAGAGGGTGTAACCCAATGGATGGTTCATCTAAAACATATAAAACACCTGTTGTTTTATTTCTAACGGCTCTTGCCAGTTGCATTCTTTGTCTTTCTCCTGTTGATAATGTGGAAGAGGGACGATCTAAGGTTAAATA
>CANQVW010000015.1 GCA_947627395.1 uncultured Bacilli bacterium
AAAAATTAAAGGAATAGGTAATTTAATAGCCTATTCCTTTATATTTTAGTATTGTTTAGGACTTTGCGATTGCCATATGATTTTTTTTATTGATAATATTGTTTTAATTCATTAATAATATCTGTTGATTTTATCCATGTTCTACTAACACTTCCCTGTTCTAAAAGGACTAAAACAGGAAGAGTATCTATAGTTGCTGAAACACCTGAAACATTAAATACATTATCTTTTTTATTTCCACGAACATTATAGCCATAAATAGGTGATAAATCTAAACTTTTATCCCTGTAATTTCTTCGATAATAATTAAAGTAATTAAAAACATCTGGTTTTAAATTTTGTGCTTTTGAAACATTTGAGTTTGATGTGTCTGTTAATTTCTTGGTTGTGAAATCCTCTTTAGCGGAATAAATGTAAACATAGTATTGTGCATCCTTCTTATTTTTAATGTCAACACGAACACTATAATCCACTCCTTGAATATCTTCATAACTATCAAATGTTTTCATTTCTCCAAATCGAAATATAAATAAAACTGCAAAACATACTGTAATAGCAAAAATGCAAACCCAAAATGTTATTAATTTAAACTTTTCAGTTGTTGTATCACGATTCATTTCTTTTTTTGCCATCTATATACCTTCCTTGTATATTAGTTTATCTTTTTCTATCATTTATTATACTAAAAAAAAAGGGCTTTTGCAAGCCTTTTTTACTTATTTTCATTCATCATATAAGAAGATGAAATTTTAATTAACTCATTTTTATTTAATGTTTTAGAAGCAATGGTATATTCAACACCTTCAAATATAAACTTAATATAATTATCTGTCATAATACCAACATTGCCCATAACCATAACAACATTACCTAATTCTGTAGTTGTTGATATTTTATCAGAATAATTAATAAATTCTTGAATAATGGTTAAATTGTTTTCACCTGTAAACATCATGATGGTTCTAGCATCTTCCCCCGTTTTTACATTCTCACTTGTGGAAAGAGTTAAACCCTCGCTACAATAACTTGGTAATTCAAAATGACGATTTTTAAAAGTTAAACCTTGATCTCCATAAATTAAATAAGCTGTTGTCATACTTTCTTCAACATCAAATTCTTGATCAGAAACATTATAATCTAAAGCAATATCCGTAAATACGCAACGAATAAATAAATCTCCTTGAGCATCATAAACCAAAACTTCCGTTGGTAAATTGGTTTGTTTATTGAAAATGATCTTTTGTTTTACTGCATCCGCATCTGTATGCATTTTTGTTTCCGTTTCAATCGTATAGGTTGTATCTGTTTCTGTAATTAACGGATCTTGGTCATTGGCAATGTCTTGGGCTAAAGACTGTAATAAGTAAGGGTAACTTGCATTGGATGGCCAATTACTTTGAATTTTAAAGTTTTTGTTCACAGATGGAACCAATACATATACTCCTTCTTTATTTTTTAAGATAATCTGTTGATCATCATTTTCAACGGACTTTAAAATAACTTTAATGAATTCTGGTTGCTTATAATAAACACTAAATTCACTTTGTCTTCTTCCATGGTCAAAAAATGTTTCCATCACACCCTCAACTTTGTAACTTTTACTTGAACTTAATTCACTCAAGAAAGATTCATCTGTTGATTCTTTTCCTTTACAACCTGCAAAACATACGAAAAGCAGGAGCAAAAATACAAGTACTATTCTTTTTTTCATGTTTCTCTCTCCTTGTTTCTATCAATAAATGATATGTAATATTCAAAAAAATAATGTATATTTTTTAATCTTTTTACAAACAATATAAAAAAACAAGGAGGATTTAAACATGCGTGTTTTACAAAGAGTTGCTTTAGTAATTGCAATTATTGGAGCATTAAACTGGTTATTAATTGGTTTATTTAATTTCAACTTGGTTGCTTTCTTATTTGACAGTATTAGTGTTGTCATTTCTAGAATCATCTATTCACTTGTTGGAATTGCTGGTTTAATTTGCATTACTTATTTCTTTCATTTTGATCGTGATTAATTTGAAGAATATAAAATATGAAAAAAAGGTCTTAACAAATAAGGCCTTTTTTTATGAAGATAGGATGCTTTTCGCAACTTCTTCTAAATCTTTAAAGCAATGACTAATTCCTGATTTACTTAAATATCGTCCAATGACTTTTTCAGATTCATCACTTAATTCTTGCATCGTTGCTTCGGGAAACTCTATTCTAAGTGTCGCCACTTCCATAAGTCTTGTGGAAAGAGATTCAAACATTCCGTGATTTTGAATTAGGGCGATGTCTTCTAATTGTTTTTGTGCTGCGGCTCGGGTTTTTTCTGTATTTGCTAAATCACAATTGGTCATTCTATTAATGACACAATTTAAATCTTTGCGAATTCTTTCATTTTCAAAAATAAATAACTGAGTAGATATTCCAAACAATTTTAAACAATCGCCAATTTGTTCTGATTTTTTCACATAAAGGACTTCATATCCTTTTCTTTGAACATGTTTTGCTATAATACGATATTTCTTAAAATATTTTTGTATATATTGACATTCTTCTTCTTCATTACATTTAATTTCAAAGTGGTATCTTTCTTTTTTAGGATTATTAATCGACCCACGTGCTAAAAACATTCCTCGAATGACATCTTGTGGCATAAATTTGGTGGGAAATTCTTCAATAAAATTAAAAGATTCATCCATAATTTCTAAATCCATTAAAAAATCTTTGGTATTTTCATAAACAGAGATGTAATAATAACGATTTTTATGAAGATTTTTTTCATTTTTAGATTTTATTTCCACATTTTGATGGTAAATTTTTTTAATTGCCATGCAAATACGACGAATAATAAATAAATCTTTTGAACCCATTTCAATACGAAGATGATCTTTAGAAATGATGAGTTCTTTTTTTAAACGTAAGAAACCGTAAAGTTCTCCTTGTAATGAGGGAAGAGAAACATCTAAGGTTGTTATTTCTTTTTTTACATCTCCTGCAAATGACATGATTGTATCCTCTTGGCAAGATGAGTTGCTACAACAGCTCCATCTCCAACTGCTGTTGAAATTTGTCTAACTTTTTTTGAAATTACATCTCCTGCTGCATAAAGTCCATCAACCTCACTCTTTCCCTCATCATCCACAATAACAAATCCTGAGGCATTTAAGACCCCTAAATGGGCAAGAAAATTTGTGTTAGGTTCAAAACCGATAGCTTCAAAAAGAGCATTGACTTGAAGGACTCTTCCACTCTTTAAAGTAATTTGTTCTAAATGATCTTCTCCTTGTAAAGACTGGACTTCTTCCCTCAAACATAATTCGATATTTTTTTCTTTTTTTACTTGTTCTACTAAGTAATGTTCAGCGCGAAAGGAATCTCTGCGATGAATTAAATAAACTTTATTTACAATTTTTGATAAATAAAGACTATCTTCCAAAGCGGTGTTTCCACCCCCAAGAACAGCAACATCTTTTCCTTTATAAAGAGCTCCATCACACAAACTACACCAAGATAATCCTTTATGAATATATTTTTCTTCTTCTAAAAGTCCTAAAGTTCTATGTTTCATGCCACAAGCGACCACAACCGTTTTTGTTTTGATTTCTTGATTTTTTGTATAGACAGTAAAGTCTTCTTCTTTTCTAATATCTATTACTTCTGAAAAAAGAAATGGTGTTTGTAAGTCTTTTACTTGTTGATACATAGATAAAGCAAGACTTGCTCCATCAATATAAGGAAAACCTGGATAATTTTCAATTCTAGGAGTATTGATCATTTGTCCGCCAGGAGCATTTTTTTCCACAACCAATACCTCTAAACCATTTCTTCTTAAATAAATGGCAGCGGTTAGTCCAGCAGGACCTGCACCAACAATAACACAATCGTACATGTTTTCCTCACTTTCTTTTGCTTTCGTTATCATTTTCAATTTCCTTTGAAAATTCTTGGATTTTATCAAAGATTTCTTTAGACGATGGTAATTCTTTTGTTTCTTCATAAAACAAATATTCTTGTTCAAAAGAATCTATCATACAATTCATCTCTATGGTTGTGGGAAGATATCCTTCAGGATGTTGCCAAGTTCTGTTTTTATCAGAAAATCGGTGATAAAAAACAATGCCCACCAAACCAAAAATAAATAAAAGAATTGAAATCACTTGAGCAACTTTTAATTTTGAAATCATTAAAGCATCTGTTCTAAAGATTTCCATACAAAATCTTACGATTCCATACCACATGCAGTAAAAAAAGAATCCGTCTCCTGGTTTATATTTTTTATGGTATCGACGTAATAAACAAATTAGAATAAAGCCAATAAAATTCAAAATAGATTCATATAAAAAGGTGGGTTGATAATATCCAACATATTCTTGAATTCCTTCTCGATATTCAGCAATATACATTTGATTGACAATAAAATTTGGCAAGAAACGAGATAACCAATGTCTTTGTACATCTAAATTAGGATATCCTGGAACCAATCCACCATGAGCTTCTTGATTAAAGAAATTTCCCCATCTGCCAAAGATTTGGCCAATTAGAAATCCAATAGCCACAATTTCAGCTAAATCTAAAAAGGGAATTTTCTTGAGTTTACAAAAGAGTAGAACAAATATAAAAGCAGCTAAAATTCCTCCATGGATTGCTAAACCACCATTGTGAATTTCTGTAAGAATAGTAATAGGTTCATCTTTATATTGATCCCAAGAAAAAAGACAATAATAAAGTCTTGCACCAATGATTCCTATGATGACCCCTAAACAAAGCCCAAGACTTAAATCATCAATTGAAATATTTAAATGTTTTGCGGAAGGAATAGAAAAAAGAAAAGCAACAAGAATGCCCATTACAATGCAAAGGGCATACCATGTCACTTGAATATGTAAACCAAATAAGGAAAAATCAATTGCGTTTCTTTCAATAGGCTCTAAAGCATCATGAGGAAAGGATGCAAGAAGCGTTAGAAAAGATGCAATTTTCATTCTTTATTTTCCCCTTTAACAATACTATTGAGTTTATTCACAAATTCTAAAGCTGCATTTCTTCCAAAGCTTTTAACACGCCAATTCATCGCTGCTACTTCAATTAAAGTAGCTAGGTTTCTTCCCGGTTGGACATGAATGGTAACTTTAGGAATTTGAACATCAAAATAACTATCCATTTCTTGTTCTAATCCTAAACGATCTAAATTTACATGTTCATCCCATTTCACTAAATCAACAATCAGCATGACTCTTTTTTTGTTTCGAAAAGCTTTAACACCAAACAAATCTACTACATCAACAATACCTAAACCTCTAATTTCCATGAGTTTTTCTGTCATTTTAGGAGAGGAGGCAATCACTTCGAATTCGTCTTTACGAACTAAGTCAACCAAATCATCAGAAACTAAGGCATGCCCTCTTTTAATTAATTCCAAGGCCGTTTCACTTTTCCCAACAAAACTTTTACCTCTTAGTAGGACTCCTACACCATTAATATCTAACATAACGCCATGAACGGATTTCTTTTCCGCAAGTTCTTCACTTAAATAACTACTTAAAGTTGTAATAAAAGCTGTTGTTCTTTGTTTAGATTTTAAAATAGGAATTTTGTATTCATTGGATGCTTGAATAAATTGTAAAGGAACTTCTTCCACATGAATGGTAAAAATAAAAACAGGTGGGTTATAAGAAAAAAGTTTTCGTGCTCGCTCTAATCTCTCTTCTTCTTTTAACATATAAAATAAATTCATTTCTTTTGTGCCTAATACTTGAATGCGATCATCTTCATAAAATTCAAAATAATTTGAATAGATTTCAACACCTGGTTGTGAAACAACAGTTCTTGTAATTTCTCTATCTAAATATTCTTCTCCCGAAATCACATCCAATTTTAAAACTTCAACACATTTTCTTACTGTTACTTTTTCTATCATATTTTTCCTCCAAAATGTTTTCGTATCAATAGTTCAACAATAAAATGTTTTATCGTCGTTCGAATCATGAACACAAAAATCATTAAAATGATAAACAGTGCCATATTACGAATTCTCATAAATATTGGAAAAATGGTGGCAATGACAATGCTAATTAAGGATGGTATTCCCATAATGAGTCCCATTGTTTTCATCACCCATTTAGAAAAGAAAATCATTAGAATTGTTCTTAATACAAATTCTATACCACTAAAATACAAAGCGTAAAATAACATATCTAAGACACTATCCCAATAGGCTACTTTAAATATTCCATTCAAGCCAATAAAAATAAAAATGTTTAAACAAAAGGAAGCAATTAAATTGATTAAGATGGAACGAAAAGATTTTTTGGGTGCAGGAACACGAATAATTTTTGCTCCTTCCATACCGATTTGTTTTTCTAAAGATTCAATTAAACGATCAATTTCCTCTTCACTTGCTTTTTCTTCCATTTCTTTTTCTTTTTTCTTTTCTTCTTTTTTTAGTTCTTTTTCTTTTTTCTTTTCTCCCATATTTTTACTCCTACAAATCCAGTAACAAATCCTATTATATTTAGTAATATATCCACAATATCAAATAGTCCTGTATGCATCACATACTGCATTGCTTCTAATGCGATGATAAGAAGAATTCCCATCCAAATTTTTTTTCTTAAAAAAAATCCTAGCGGAATAAATAAAACAATATTTCCTAAAACATTTACGGTTACTGTTTCATTTTTAAATAAATAAGGAAGCCAATCATTTAAATAAAAATCAAAATTATAACCGCTTTTACTTGTTCTAGAAAAAAGTAAAGTGATTAACCATGCAAAATAGATGACACATGCCATTTTTTCTTGTTTATAATAAAGGGCAATTCCCCATAAAAGATAAAAAATAATTAAAACATAATAAACAAAATCTGGAAATACTTGTAGTCTTTCCATCAACCGATAGAAAAACAAACCATAAAAGATTCCACCCAATATGTATATAATGATGAAATAAAGATGAACTATTTGTTGTTTCATTCGTTAAGATTATACCATACATTCCTTTTTTTTTCATTAATTTATTATTTTATTTTTCACATTTTTATGCATTTTTAAACATAAAAAAAGACAAATTAAAAACTTGCCTTTTTAATTCTTTATTTGACCAAAACTTTTTTAAGAAATTGTCCTGTATAACTTTTTTCATCTTGTACTAAATCCTCAGGAGTACCAGCAAAAACAATGTTTCCTCCTCTAAATCCTCCTTCTGGTCCAAGATCAACAATATAATCTGCTTGTTTAATGACATCTAAATTGTGTTCTATCACAACAACTGTTGCTCCTTGGTCTACAATATAATTTAATACATCTAATAATCTTTTTACATCATCACTATGTAAACCTGTAGTGGGTTCATCTAACACAAACATCGTTTTAGGAGTAATTCGTTTATATAACTCACTCGCTAACTTAACACGTTGTGCTTCTCCTCCCGAAAGAGTGGTAGCACTTTGTCCTAATTTGACATAGCCCAGCCCAACATTGTTCATGGTATCAATTCTATTTTTAACAACAGGAATATTTTCAAAAAAAGTGCTTGCTTCTTCAATGGTCATTTCAAGTACATCGTATATACTTTTTCCTTTGTATTTAACTTCCAAAGTTTCTTGATTATATCTTGTTCCATGACATTCTTCACAAGGAATGTATACGTCAGGAAGGAAGTGCATTTCAATTCGTATGACGCCGTCTCCCCAGCATCTTTCACATCTTCCGCCTTTAACATTGAAAGAAAATCGACCTTTCGTGTATCCTCTTGCTTTTGCTTCAACTGTTTCCGCAAATAAATCACGAATAAAGTCAAAAACACCCGTATAAGTTGCAGGATTACTTCTTGGAGTTCTTCCAATTGGAGATTGATCAATTTCCACAATCTTTTCAATATGTTCCATTCCTTCAATAAAATCACATTTACCTGGAACAACTTTTGAGCGATACAATTTTTTTTGTAAAGCTTTGACTAAAGTTTCATTAACCAAAGTAGATTTACCACTTCCGCTGACTCCCGTTACAACAATAAATTTTCCTAATGGAAAGGTTACATCAATATGTTGCAAATTGTTTTCATAGGCATTATGAATGATGATATTTTTTCCATTTCCTGTTCTTCTTTCTTTAGGGATAGGAATAAACCTTTTACCCGATAAATATTGTCCAGTAATACTTTTTTCATTTTGCATGACTTCTGAAGGGGTTCCACAAGCAACAACTTCTCCTCCATGGACTCCTGCTTTTGGACCAATGTCTACCAAATAATCAGCTTGCTTCATGATTTCTTCATCATGTTCCACAACAATTAGGGTATTTCCTAAATCTCTCATTTCTTTTAGTGCAGAAATGAGGCGATGATTATCTCTTGGATGAAGCCCAATAGAAGGTTCATCTAGTACATATAAAACTCCAGTTAAATGTGAACCTATTTGCGTTGCTAGACGAATTCTTTGACTTTCTCCTCCAGAAAGTGTTCCCGCAGAGCGAGAAAGCGTTAAGTAATCTAAACCAACTTCAATTAAAAAAGATAATCTATCTTGAATCTCTTTTAAAATTAGAGAAGCTATTTTTTGTTCCATGGAACTTAAATTCAAATGATTTAGATATTCATGTAATTCTAAGACGGTCATGTTGGTCATTTCATAAATATTTTTATCGCCAACGACAACACTTAAAGCAATTTCTGAAAGTCTTGTTCCATGACATTTTGGGCATTCATAATCCGCCATAAAAGAATTATAATATTCTCTTGAAAAACTTGAAGTTGTTTCACGGTATCTTCTTTCAATTAAATCAGCAATTCCCTCAATGAACTGTGTTTTACGAAAAGTATTCATTCCTCGAGAAGTTATTTCATAGGTAATGGCTTCTTTTGAACCATGTAAAATAATATCTTTTTCAAAATCACTTAAATCACGAAAAGGAACATCTTTATCAATATGGTAATGATCTAATAATTTTTCAAAAGTTTGCCATTCGATATTTTCCGTGTCAACAAAATTCTTTTGATATCTTAGTGCTCCTTGTCTTAGCGTTTTTGAATCGTCTGGAACGAGCAAATCTAAGGAAACTTGTTGCAAAAAACCTAATCCTTTACATACATCACAAGCTCCAAAGGGAGAATTAAAAGAAAATAAAGCAGGCTCTAATTTAGGAATGGAAAAGGAACAATACGGACAAGCTAAATGTTCACTAAAGACAAGTTCTTTTCCATCGACATCAATGACAACCTTCCCTTCACTTAAATGAACAGCTGTTTCAAGGGAAGCATACAAGCGACTTCGAACATCTTCTTTTAATTTTATGCGATCGACAATCACATCAATATTGTGTTTTTTATTTTTATCTAAGTCAAATTCATCACTTAAATCGTAGGTTTCTCCATCAATACGAACCCTTACAAATCCTTGTTTTTGTAATAATTCGATAGTTTTTTCATGTCTTCCTTTCGCCCCATGAACAACAGGGCTCATAATGATCATTTTGGTTCCTTCAGGATATTCAAATAATTTGTCACACATTTGTTGGATGGTTTGTGATGCAATTTGAATATGATGATTTGGACAATATGCTTTGCCAATTCTTGCGAAAAGTAAACGTAAATAATCATAAATTTCTGTCACTGTTCCAACGGTGGAACGAGGATTTTTATTTGTTGTTTTTTGATCAATAGATATAGCAGGAGAAAGACCTTCAATAGAATCCACATCCGGTTTATTGACATTTCCTAAAAATTGTCTTGCATAAGCGGATAAGCTTTCTACATATCTTCTCTGCCCTTCTGCATAAATGGTATCAAAAGCAAGAGAGGATTTTCCTGATCCCGATAAACCTGTCATGACCGTTAATTGATCTTTGGGAAGTTTTAAGGAAATGTTTTTTAAATTGTTTTCCCTTGCTCCTTTTATGGTTATATATTTTTGCATTATCGACACATCTCCAAAAATTCTTGTTCGTTTATAACTTTAATTCCTAGTTGTATTGCTTTATCTTTTTTACTTCCAGCATCGCTTCCAGCAACAACCAACCAAGTCTTTTTGCTGACGGAAGTTGTTGCTTGACCACCAAGTTTTTCAATTAAACTAGAAGCTTCTTCTCTTGTCATCGTTTCTAGCTTTCCTGTTAGCACGATGGCTTTTCCAGAAAAGATGAGGCGACTTGTATCCTCTTTTTCCATCGTTGGATTAATACCTAAAGATTTTAATTGTTGTAATAAGTCTTCATGTTCTTCTTTGTACTGCAAAACACTTTGAGCAATCGAAATTCCAATGTCGCGTATCGATAAAAGTTCATCTAAAGTAGCATTAAATAAACGATCTAGGGAACCAAATTCTTTGGCTAAAACTTTAGATACTTTCGCTCCAACAAAACGAATTCCCAAAGCTGTAATGACTTTATCCAAAGGATTTTCTTTGGATTTTTCAATATTTTCTAATAAAGTGTCAACACTTTTTTCACCTAGACCTTCTAAACGAATCAATTCGTCACGATACGTTTTTAAATGATAGATATCCACAATCTCTTTTACATATCCAAGTTCATATAAATCTTCTAATAATTTTTCACCTAAACCTTCAATATCCATTCCAACTCTAGAAGCAAAGTAAATTAAAGTGGCTAATTTTCTTCCATCACAATTTGGATTCACACAAAAATGAAGACTTTCATTTTCTTTTCTTTCTAAAGGTTTGTGACATACAGGACATTCCTCAATCATTTGAAATGGTTTTAGTCCCGCTTTTCTTCTTTCTAAATTAACACCAACAACTTCAGGAATGATTTCTCCAGCTTTACGAACAACGACATAATCTCCAATTCTCACATCACGCTCTAAGCAAAAATCTTCATTGTTTAATGTGGCTCTTTGTACAACAGAACCAGAAATGAGTACAGGTTCTAGCACTGCGTTGGGAGTGATGTTTCCTGTTCTTCCAACAGTATAAACAATGTCTAATAATTTGGTTTCCACTTCTAATGCTGGAAATTTGTAAGCAATTCCCCACTTTGGTGCTTTAACAGTATATCCTATTTTTTCATATAACTCAAATTCGTTGACTTTAATGACGACTCCATCTGTATCATAATCTAAAGTTTTTCTTCTTTCTTTCCATTCCTCTAAATAAGACAAAATGTCATCCACATTTTCGCAATATCGATAATGTGGATTAATTTGGAATCCGTGTTGTTTTAAGAATTCTAGGGCTTCTACTTGTGTTTTTACACCGTATTTTTCAGGATGAACTAAAGTATAATTAAACACCTGTAAATTTCTTTCTTTTGTTATTTGACTATCTAATTGTCTTAGAGATCCCCCAGCAGCGTTGCGGCAATTTTTAAATTCTTCTAATCCTTGATTTCTTCTTTGTTCATTTAAAAAAGAAAGCGTGGATCGAGCCATATAAACTTCACCACGAACTTCCATATCAACATCTTCATGTAAAACCTTAGGAAGTTCATCAATAGTTTTCATATTGTCTGTTATATTTTCACCAACACTTCCATTTCCCCGTGTAGAGCCCAAAGAAAAGAAACCTTTTTGATATGTTGCTGAGGAAGCAATTCCATCAATTTTAAGTTCACATACAAATGAAGGATGATATCCCATAGCATAAATTCTTAAAACAAATTCTTTCACTTCTTCTGCGCTAAAAATGTCCCCTAAAGAAAGCATAGGTTCTGTAAAGACCACTTTTTCAAATGCTGTATTGGGTGTATATCCAACAGCTTTTGTAGGTGAAGATGGAAAAGCATATTCAGGATATTCTTGTTCTAATGCCTCTAAATGATGAAGTAGGCTATCATATTCAGTATCACTCACGGAAGGATTATCTTGTTCATAATATTCTTTGCGATATCGATTAATTAATTCCGTTAATTCATAAATTTTAGTCTTAATATCATTCATACTTATCCTTCCTTGCATTCGTACTTTCATTGTAAGATAAATATATTATAGCACAGTTTTCTTTTTTTTAAAAGAGATTTGCGTAAATAAAAAAAGGTCAATATTTTAAAAAAAGTATTAAAAAAGACCAACATATTTTATCATAATGATATTATCATCATGATAGTATCATCATATATTTATGTTGGTTTTGGTATACTTTTTGCATATTGAGGGGATTGTTTTCTTTTCATCCAAGTCATGATAATTAACAGGAAGGGAATCACGTGAATAAAGAAAACAGATATAGTACCATAAATCGGATAAAACTGAATAAATTCTGCAACATTGTGATATAAAATTTGCGATAAAGATACACTTAAAAAAGTAATTGGAATGGATAACGCATGGGTTTTATCTAGATTAAACACTTGTTCTAACCCCAGTTTAAGAGAATACAAACAAACTACTAATTTAATTAAAATGGCAAAGAAAAAGATAATAACACTTAAAGATTCTATACGGACTAAAAAATCCATAAAGTTCACAATTCCAACGGAAGTATATAATGGATAATTAATTTGTAAAACAAAATCATCTCCAAGTACACTAATGGTTTGAATCGTTACAAGTAAAAGGAGTAAAAAGGAAAAAAGCATTGATAAGAAGAAAATATGTTTTTTGGCTCTTGTTTCCTCTACTTGACACAAAATATTCACTAATAAAATTCCTTCACCAAACGGACGAATCAAAAACAATAATATGTTTTTGATAAAATCTTGTTCGTGATATGGGTAAAGAGGTAGTAAATAAGATAAATTTACATCCTCTAATCCAATGAGAATGAAAGAGAAAATAGATAATATGGATAATATAAAAGCAGCCTGACTAAATCGAGCAAAGGTTCTCATGTCACTTCTAAGTAAAAGGACGACAATGACAATAATACTCAAAAATAATGGAAATATTGCCCCATCTACTAAACGAACGGTAATTACAAATTCAACATACCGAAAAACAATTCTTCCAGATATATATAAAGCGTATAGAGAGTATAAAGCAATGACCACTTTCGCAATAGGTTTTAAAAAAGTTTTCGATATGATTTCAAATAAATTTTTCTTAGGATGTGCTCTTAGTAAATAATCGATGAAAAAGAAATAAGGTAGACAACACAAAAAAGATACAATCATGGCTTGCCATGCATGATACCCATAATTACCAATACTAATGATGGAAGTTCCCATCATAAATAGAATAGAAATCGATAAAGCTTGTCTTGTTTTCATTTATTTTTTTCCTTTAAAGCATTTAAGATGATACTTGTTATGGATGGTATTTTATCTTTCATCAAATAACATAAAGATGCAAGAGAAAATATTGCGAAGCTTAAAACAATGAGTCCTATCTTTTTTTCTTTGATATAAGGCTTTAATTCAATCAAACTTGCAATAAACATGATGATAATTAAAAACATGCGTTCCTCCTACTTGGTGTGTTGTCCATTTCCACTTGTTGCAAGATAAATATGGCAATCTAATTCAAATTGAATTTGTGAATAATATTCTAAATAATGATCTTGAACTGTGGAAAAGAATAATGGTTTATGACGATATAAATATTGATCAAAAGCAAAGGGGTCAATACGATATTCCTTTTGATATTTTTGAATGACTCTTAAAATCATTTTGGTAAATAATTCTTTTATTTTTTGCTCCATTTTGATTTGACCATTAAAATCATATAAATCATAAGGCAAATTTCCTTCATAAAAAAGAAATGTTGTATTTATATGTATGGTAATATTTTTGTCATTTTTAAATTCAAAAGACGATTTGTTTTTCACAATTCCAGGAGATAAATTTTCTTCTAATTGAATGGATCCTTTATTAATGGTATTTCGAATAAATTTAATAGCATTCACATCTTCTTCTGTTGCGTAAAGTTTCAGTTGATCTTTTTTAAAAACTGCTGCCCCTTTTAAAAAAATATGTTCTTCTTGTGTATAAACATTGGGAAGAATTAAACAAGCAGTGTTACTTTTTAGTTCATTGCTTGCATAATATAATTTCGCATAATCCCATATATTGGCTCTTTGTCGATTTCCTTCTAAATCTTCTTGCAAACTCATGGAAATCACAGGAAAAGATTCATGTTCAAAATAAAATATATCTTTTGCTTTCATTTCTTTTGCAACCAAAAGGTAAGTTGTTTTACGAATACTTGGATAATGAATCATAAAATTAACTAAGGTGTTAATTCCTTTTTTTGCAAGTTCATCTCCAATGATAACAATACTACAATAGTTTAAATAGGGAGTTGTGGAATAAAGTTCTGTGAAACTTTCTAATACATCAGAAATGTTTTTTCCATGATATGATAGTTTCATACTACTCATATCTACTGTTTCACCTTCATTTTGTTTTAAGATTTCCATGGTAATTTCATACTCATCATTAATATAATCGATACCAAGCCCTGAAACAATAGCATAGTTTTCTAATTCTCTTGCCATACATCCACTCATCATAAAAATGAAGAAAAGAAATAAAATGACTTTAATTTTGATTCTCATAAGTATTTCCTCTTGGAATAGGTTTTCTAATAAAAGTATCTTTATCTTTCTTTATTCTTAAAGAAAGAATATTGGTAAAATAATTTTGATTGAAACTTTTCAAATGAGCTAAATGAATTAATAAAATACTTGCGGCAATAATCAATCCATGAACACCTAAAATGGCAGCAAACAACAATAAAAGCAAGCGAAATGCAATAAAAGCACTGCTTAATTTTGGAGCAATTAGACCCGAAACTGCAGTAATAGCAACAATAATAATAACACTTGTACTCACCATTCTTGCTTCAACCGTTGCTTGTCCAATAATTAAAGCTCCAACAACACTTAGGGAAGTTCCAAGTAATGCGGAAGATTTTGCTCCAGATTCACGTAATATTTCAAACAAAGTCAGTAAGAGCAAGCACTCAATCACTGTAGGAAATGGTACCCCTTGTCTAGATGCAGAAATACTTAGGGCCAGTTTGGTGGGTAATAATTCTTGATGATACATCAAAAAGGCAACATAAAATGCTGGAATAGAAACGGTTAATATAAAACTTAAAAATCGTAAAAAGCGATTTAAAGATCCATAGAAATAATTCACATAGTAATCATCTACTGCATGAAAATTTTCAACAAATAAAAAGGGAATTGTACAGGCATTGGGCGTTCCATCCATCAACAAAACTACTTTACCCTCTAATAATTTAAAACAAGCAACATCAGGTCGCTCAGTGTCACCTATGGTTTTAAAAGGAGAATATGGGCAATCTCTTATTTTTTCTTTTAAAATATTCATATCTAAACCAATAGATTTTTGAACTTTATTTAATCTTTTTTGAACTTCATTTAGTACTTGATAATCGACAGTTTCTTCTAAATAAAGAAGTGCTATTTTTCCATGGTCTTTTCCACCTAAATCCATAAAACGAATTTTTAAAAGGTGATTTTTTAAGTGAGATCGCACTAAGGAAATATTGACAAGTAAGTTTTCCACAAACCCATCTTTAGGTCCTTTTAAAATTTTTTCATTACTAGGCTCTTCAATTCCTCTTAAAAAGGTTTGTTTAGTATCTACAATATATACTTTTTGTTGATGTGGGACAAGAACCAAACAATTCCCACTTAACATTTCTTGAATGGCTTTATCTATGTGATCTTCTTCTTTAATATTTGCATTTAAAATAACTTCTTCAAAATGACTCCATTTTTGAATAGGTTTAATAATCATTTCACTGATTTTATCAATACTACTCATACCATTGATATAAGCTATTTTGCAAAGTAAAGAATTACTTAAGGAATCTTCTTTCTTACTATAAATATCTTGGATAATAAATGTATCATCTTTTTTAAATAATTCTTGCATTATTTTTTCTTTTTCTTCTACTTCTAAAGGAAATAAGGAATTTAAAAATGAATTCATAGTTTTCACCTAAGTTTATTATGTGTTAAAAAAAGGAATTTATGAAAAAAAGTAATATAAAAGGCATTGTCAAGAATTTTACTGATTTAATCCACTTATCAAAAATCCTCCAGATGACTTTTTGATCCGTAGAGTTCTTGACAGGTTGTTTTTTGTATAAAAAAAGCTCCTTCCATGATGTAATTAAATTGGTCTAAATTTAACCATGGAAAGAGCTTTTTTAAATGTCATATTCATTGGTATCTTTGTAAAGATTGTAATCATTTCTTTTATGAGAAAATACCCTTGAATTTCCTAATGATTCTATATCTTATTTTTTCTTCTTTTGAATAAATGGATGATTCATATTAAATTTTTTAATCATCTTTTGTTCCGCAAAACATATTTGACCTTCTTTACCATCTAGAGAAACAACAATTCCCTCTCCATAAATTTGATGAACAACACAATCACCAACATGATAAGTTGGAAATGCTTCTTCATCATCTTCATCTTTAGAGGAGAAAAGTTCTTCATTTTCTACTTGACAGATTTCATCTTCAAAGTCTTCGATGGTCTTTTCTTTTTCTTTCACAATAAATTCTAATAAAAATCTAGATTGACTATTTCTTCTTGTTTCTCCATAGATCATTCGTTTATGAGCACATAAAAGATAAAGTTTTCTTTTTGCTCTTGTGACGGCAACATAAGCAATTCTTCTTTCCTCTTCTTCGTCATTGGCCTCACCATATGAATATAAGCTTGGGAATATTCCTTCTTCAAAAGCAACGATAAATACAGTATCAAATTCTAATCCTTTTACAGAATGAACTGTGGATAAAGTTACACCATCAGCTCTTTGTCTTTGGTTTTGTAATTTATCATCTGAAAGAATTGCTTCATCAAATGCACTGATTAATTTTTCTTTTCTTGATGCAATTTCACCATTGTTTTCCACATTATATAATACACTCTTAAATTCTTGAAGATTTTCTTTTCTTTCTTCTTCATCCTCTTCATCCACAATACAATTTAAATATTGCGTTTTGTCTAATAAGATTTCATAAAATTCAACCAAATTTTTTTCTTCTAATAAGGGTGTAAGTGATTCAATCATTTCTTTAAAAGAAGAGATGGCTTTATATTTATTTTTTAAAATATCTTTCATAGCCTCGATGGCATCAAATAAAGAAAGCTTGTTTAGTTTTTTAAAGTCTAAAATCATTTGAACTGTTTTTTGGCCAATACCTCTAGTAGGTTCATTCACAATTCTTTTAAAACTTGCAATATCGTCATGATTAATAATTAATTTCAAATAAGCAATGACATCTTTAATTTCTTTTCTTCTTAAATAGCTAATACCACCAAATATACGATAAGGAATAGAATATTGTATACATCCTAATTCAAAATTACGACTAATAACCGTGGAGCGATACAAAATGGCAAAGTCAGAATATTTTTTCCCATGCCGTACTTCTCTTTGAATGATTTCCATAACATAGCGTACTTCATCTTTCTCATCTCTACATTGACTTATTTCAACATTATTTGATTCACCATGAATGTCAGAAAACATTTGTTTAGGTTCTCTATTTTTGTTATGTGAAATCAATTGATTGGATCCATCTAAAATAGCTTGTGTAGAGCGATAATTTTGATTTAGAATAATGGATATATATTCTGGGAAATCTTTTTTAAACATTTGTATGTTTTCGTAATTGGTACCACGAAAACTATAAATGGATTGATCATCATCTCCAACAACAAACAAATTACGATTTGTTTTGGCGAGCAATCGAAGAAGTCGATATTGTGTTAAATTGGTATCTTGAAATTCATCCACCAAGATGTATTGATATCTTGATTGATACTTTTCTAATGTTTCTTTAGAAGTTTGAAATAGTTCTAGAGTCTTTAATAATAAATCTTCAAAATCAAGACTATTTAATTCTTTCATCATATCTTCATAAGCTTGATAAATCATTTGTTCAATTTGACTTTCTGGTTTAACTCCAAAGCACTTAGAAAAGTTAATCATTTTACGACAATGTTTAGCGGTGAATTTCTTTTTATCAATGTTTTTTTCCGTAAGAACATCTGTAACAATTTTTAATTGATCTTCTTCATCGATAATATTGAAATGACGATCATATCCCAAAATAGGAATTTCTTTACGAAGAAGACTTGCACAAAAGGAATGAAATGTGGAAATGGTGAGTCCTGTTCCTTTTGCCCCAACTAAGTTTTGAAGTCGCTCTCTCATTTCATTGGTTGCTTTATTCGTAAAGGTGATGGCAAGAATATGATAAGGAGAAATATCATGTTCAATCATGTTTGCAATTCTATAAGTCAATGTACGAGTTTTTCCACTTCCTGCTCCTGCAAAAACCATGACTGGTCCATATAATTGTTCTGCTGCTTTTCTTTGATTTTCATTCAAACTATCAAGTAACATACATTTCTTCCTTTCTATCCCTTGATGGTTTATTTATTTTCCAATTTAAAAGAAGATTTTAAAGGAACAATGCAGTTAAAAGTTAATTTCGATGTATCACTATCCACTGCATAATATCCATCACGAAGGAATTGAAAACGATCTAATACATGATACTCATTCTTTTCCACATATCCTTCTAAAACTTTCCATGAATTTGGATTTACACGATCTAAGAGTGGAACACTTTCATCCTCAACATCCATTAAAAGGGATTCAAATTGATTAAACGTTGCCTTCATAGCTGTCGTTGCTTCCACAAATCCAATCGTACCATTTGGTTTACGCTCGTTAAAACCACTTCCACTGAGTGTTTGTGGATCATAAGTACATAGGACTTCCACAATCTTTCCATTTTCATCATAAACAACTTCATTTGCACGAATGAAATAAGCATAAAACAATCTAACTTCTAACCCTAACGCTAAACGTTTATAATGTTTATCTGGTTTTTCTAAAACAAAGTCATCTTGTTCTATGTAAAGATGTTTAGAAAAAGCAATTTGTCTTGTTCCTAGTGCTTCATTTTCTTGATTGTTGGGTGCTGATAAATATTCAATTTTACCTTCTGGATAATTGGTAATGGTTACTTTTAATGGTTTGGTGACAGCCATAATGCGTTTAGCTTTTAATTTTAAATCTTCACGAACAAAATGGTCAAGCATATCACGCTCCACAGTGGAATTGACTCTCGATAGTCCCGTTGATAAAACGAAAGAGCGAATCGCTTCAGGTGTA
>CANQVW010000016.1 GCA_947627395.1 uncultured Bacilli bacterium
GTTGAGTTCATGAATTCCTTCAATGATGATGGGTTGATCTTCTTCTACTTGAATGGTTTTTCCTACACTTCTTTTTCCAATTTTAAAATCAAAGAATGGAAGTGTTATAGATTCCCCACCGATTAATTGAACCAATTGTTGATTAAAGAAATCAATGTCTAAAGCCTTAATATTTTCAAAATCAGGATTTCCTTCATCATCCAATGGTGTATCTTCACGATTTAAATAGTAATCATCCATAGAAATCATCACAGGTTTTAATCCTAGTGTCATGAGTTCAATGCGAAGACGATTGGAAAATGTTGTTTTTCCACTTGAAGAAGGACCAGCAATCGCAATTAAACGAATGTTTTTATTATTTTTAATTTGTTCTCCTATTTCCGCAAGCATATTATTATGTTTTGTCTCACACATATGCACAAAATCAACAAAATCTCTATCCAAAGTAAATTCATTCATTGAAGCAATATTTTCTATTCCACATTGTTTTGACCATTTTCTAGCATCAAAAATCATTTGACTAAAAGTAGGATCATCTTGAAAATGTGGAATTTCTCCATTAAATTCACTTCTTGGATATTGAATCACAAATCCAGGATAATATAATTGTAAAGCATAATTCTTGATATATCCTGTAGAGGGTAACATATATCCATACATATAATTTTGATAGTCTTTACATGTATACATATGAACCACTTCTTCAGGACGATATAACAAAACTTGACATTTATCAACGTATCCTTCTTCTTGATAAATTCTTTCTGCTTCTTTTTTAGAAACATTCTTACGAGTAATTGGTAAATCTTCATCTATAATATGATTTAATTCTTTTTGAATTAAATTTAAATATTCTTGATTTAATTTATGTTGACTATGGGTTATTTCTCCATAAAAAGACCTTGAAATAAAATGACTAAATACAATTTTAGCATTTTTATCAATTCTTCGTAAAGCCATAACAAGTAAATAACGTAACGTTGTTTGATAAACGCGTACAGCCTCGAAATCATCTAATCCTAAAAATTCAAT
This sequence comes from uncultured Bacilli bacterium, assembly GCA_947627395.1. Classification (GTDB taxonomy): domain Bacteria; phylum Bacillota_I; class Bacilli_A; order ML615J-28; family CAG-698; genus CAKOMG01. Next base: position 1,033 of record CANQVW010000016.1, read on the forward strand.
GGTAGATGAGTTTTTAATTTGATATGTTAATTCTCGCAAACGATTGTTCACTTTAGCAACATAACATGTAATATGCAATTGTCTTGCTAGTTCTTCTATGGTTAATGGATTTTGAAAAGTAAACTTTTGCGATGATGAAATATCATGATGACCTAGAATTTGTATGGTAAACATTTTTTCCTCCTTGTTCTATAAGATATGGATAACAAAATTATACCAAATTTTTCCTAAAAAAGCAAAAAAAGCGTATAAAACGCTTTTTACTTTGCAAGTGCTGCTTTAGCAGTATCACATAATGATTTAAATCCTTCAACATCATGAATGGCAAGTTCAGATAACATTTTACGATTGATTTCAATGTTAGCTAACTTTAAGCCATGCATCAACTGACTATAAGAAAGATTGTTTAATCTAGCTCCTGCATTGATACGTGTAATCCATAACTTTCTAAAATCTCTTTTTCTTCTTTTACGATCTCTATAAGCATAGGATAGGGATTTCATCACCTGTGCATTCGCTGTTTTATATAATGTATGTTTTGATCCAAAATAGCCTTTTGCTAATTTTAGTATTTTTTTATGTCTTCTTCTTGTAACAATTCCACCTTTTGTACGTGGCATAACTCATTCCTCCTTTTTTATTTTCATTTTTTATCGAACATTACTAAGCATTTGGCTGATATGCTTTTTATCAGCTGTACAAATGGTACTAGATTTACGTAAATGACGAACTCTTTTTTGTGTTTTTCCAGGGGCTAAATGGCTTGTTCCTGGGCGCCATCTTTTAATTCCACCATTTCCTGTAATTTTGAAACGTTTCTTTGTTCCACTATGTGTTTTCATTTTAGGCATAATTCTTTCAACTCCTATCTACTTTTTTTCTTTTTTTGGTGTTAAAACAGCAAAGACACTTTTTCCTTCTAAAACAGGTTTACTTTCTACTGTTGCAATCTCAGAAGTTGCATCAATGTATCTTTGTAATACTTGAATATCAGGATCTCCCATATTAAGTAATCTCGCTCTTCGATTGAAGCGAAGGGTTACTTTCAACTTATTTCCTTGTTGAAGAAACTTTGTGCCTTGTTTTAACTTCGTATCAAAGTCATTGGAACTAATCACTGGTGTTAACCAAACTTCTTTGACACATATAATCGTTTGATTTTTTTTGGCAACTCTTGCTCTCTTTTGTTGTTCGTAACGATACTTACTATAATCCATTAAACGACATACTGGAGTAGTTGCATTTGGAGCAACACAAACTAAATCTAAGTTACGTTCTTCAGCAATCTTTAATGCTTCTTGTAGTTTTTTAACTCCTAAAGAGTTTCCAGCATCATCCACAACAAGAACCTGTTCTGCTTTAATATTTTCATTGACTAAAGCTTCATTTTTGCGATCTTGATTTTGATTTTTATTGATATTCGACACCTCCCTGTATCTTATCATATTACCATAAGCGATAAAAAAGAAAATGAGTGCACAAAAGCACTCACAAAATCACAAAACAACTATATTAGTGACATCAACCTACCAACATCATCAGTCAGGTGAGAAGTGAGTACTTCTTCTTTCCACTATGATAAACTATACGTATATTGTACATGAAAAAGTCTCACTTGTCAAGAAAAAAATAACAAATTTAAACTTAATAATTTAAATCCTTTTTAGAATATGTTAAAAGATTGATCACAATGATTCCAACAAGTAAAAAAATTAATTGCAATCCACCATAATATGAACTCATCCATTGAGTTTGAAAATTAGGAAAGAAAAATAAAATGATATTTTGTCCTACGGATAGGTGACCTTCATCCATCCAACTTGAAGTTAATAAAAAGAAGGAAAGAGGAAGAATACTTACAAAAAAAGTTCTAAGACAGACCATGCACCATAAACCATATAATCCATAGATACTAATGATGAACCACATCGATAAATAAGATTTCCAATCCACTACAGATAAATGAAAACCAGGAATAAAGATTTTGCCAAAAATTCCATAACATAAAAAAAACATCCATACAAATATAAAAAGAAAAAAACATTGGAAAATGATTTTACTGAATAAATATTTTGTTCTAGAAATATGAGAAGTAAGTAGTAAATAAGAAATAAAATCTATTTTTTCTGTTAATCCATAACAAAATAAAAAAACAGATAAAAAGACAAGAATCATTTTAATATAAAAAAGAGAATCTAGTAAATAAATGATTTTATTTTCTTCGTAGGATTGGCTTGTATCTACACTACATGCATTTATGAAACAACAAATTCCAAGAAGTAAAAAAACGCTTACAAAAACAAGAATAGTTCTTTTAGATAAATAGACTCTAGCATGGAAGAGAATCATTTTCATCATATAAGTGACCTCTTTTCATGTGTAATATCTTGTCATAATTTTGATAATATTTAGGATAATGAGTTGTAATTAAAATAGTTTTTCCCTCTTCTTTTATTTTTTTTATTTTGTCTAAGAAAAAGGTTTGATAAGTATCATCTAATCCTGATAGAGGTTCATCAAAAATATAAAGATCAGGTTGATGAAGTGTGGCTTGTAATAAAAAGACTTTTTGCAACATTCCTTTTGAAAGTTGTTGCAAAGATTTATGTCGGGGTATTTCCCATAACATACAAGCTTCCTCAATTTTTTGATTCATTTCTTTTTTGTTGCATCCGCGTAATAGATAAAGTTGTTTTAAAAATGTCTCTATCTTCATGCCATCTATTGGATAATGTTTTTCAGGCACATATCCAATAGACGATGCACGACATTCTATCTTTCCTTGATTTAAATGGATGAGTCCTAAAATGGATTTCATAAATGTTGATTTTCCACTTCCATTATGTCCAACAATTAAATAATACTCCCCACGTTTAAAATGATAATAGGAAATATCTAATACCATTTCATGATGATATTTCTTTTGAATGTGGTCTACTTCAATCATGATTCATATTGATATATCGTTATCTTATCTTGATCTATGCTTTCATAATGATTGATAAAAAATAGATAAGGTTCGATATAACATACTCTTTCTTCATTGGCATATAAGTAATTTATTTTGATGGAAAAAGATTGTACGACATAAAGATCATCATATAGAATAGGAAAATAAAAAATCTTATTCTCTAAAGGTGCTAAATGAATTTGTAAATTTTCTTCGATTGGTTCTAACGTTTCTTTATCTTTTGTTAATACATCTTCTTCTGTTAATTTTTCATTGTATTCTTTAATTTCAGAAATATCATTTCCAATATGCAAATTATGATCCATAATAGTTACCTTTTGTAAAATGATTTCTTGCGTAGACTGATTTCTAAATCCTAAAAACATTCCTGAAAGAAAAATATTGTTATTTTGCGTGGTGGTTGTACCACGAATCGTGGACAAGGAAAATTGGTCTTGAGAAAAAGTAGTCACTTTATTGTAAGACATTTTTCCTATCTTCATTTTTGCATGAACTTGATTACGAAAATTTAAATTCAAATAAAGTTCAGGAAAATACCAGCTCATTTCATCTGAAGGATGAAAATCAATTTCGCATTCAAAAACAGCCATAGAATATTTATCCTTTTTAATTTTTACTTTTTGATCCAAAAAAGAAATATTATTTACCTTTACTTGAAAGAAATCTTCTTCAGAAATATTGGATAAATAAGCCTTTTCAATTTGACTTGGATCACTAAAATAGGAAGATTTTTGATTTAATAAAATCGGAACAGATATTTGATCTACATCCTCTACTTTTGAAGTGATTGTATAATCTTTTAAAACAACAACAGCTTTCACTTGTTTTGGTGTTGATGATATAAGGAAAAGAATTAAAACTATAATAATTAGGACTAAGCTTGTCCCGATTGCAATCCATTTACGCATCTTCTTCTCGTAACTCAAAACATGTACTAACGATATCTACTACTTCATAAGAACCTTTTTTAGTTGTTACTCCTAAAAAGTAGGATTTACGTATTCCATTGGTTACTTTCGCCTCCCCAACAATTCTTAAACTTACTTTTTTATTTGGATAAATGATAACTGACATTTTTCCATTTTCTGTTGTTTTTATATAATCATCTGTTGCATAAGTAACAGATAATTCTCCATTTCCTGTAATTTCTCCTTTTTTTGCTTTGTATACCCCTTTAGCACTTAAAGATCCTTTAACAGAAACACTTACCTCAGAATAAATGACAGTACTTAAATCATAGGCAAAGGTGTAGGCTTCTCGTGTTTTGTTACTTCTTGAAAAAATGGTTGTGCTAACATAAGAAGCATTTGCATAAGTTAAAAAACGTTTGTCTGTAGTACCAAATACTTTACGTTTTAATTCATCTAAACTCGCTTCAATGAACACTTCTGGATAATCTACTATTAAACTTCCTCCGTCTGTTAAGACGAGTTCCGCAAACTGGTCATGTCCTGTCTTAGAATAAGGATCTACTCCTTTATCTTTTACAGAAGATAGGCCAAATACTAAAAGAACCATTAAAATATATTTCATATGTTTCTCCTTTCTTTAGATTCTTCAATGATATATTTTAAAATAATGTTCATTTTTACTTGTTAAAAAATATTTTTATTAAAAAAAGTTCTGAAATGAATCAGAACTTGTATTTATTTTTGCATCATGTTTTCAATGTCATCAATTTCTTTAATAATATCGTGACTTAAGTTAATAGCGCCATCTTCCGTAATTAATACATTATCTTCAATACGAATACCAATACCTTCTTCTTCAATATAAAGACCTGGTTCTACAGTCATTACCATTCCTGGAAAGAAATGAATTTTACGAAGATCTGGATCATGAGTATCTAGGCCAATGGAATGCCCAATAGAATGCCAATAATATTTTCTAAACTCTTCGTCCTTTTGAATAAGTCCCAGTCTTTTTAAACCTGCAATTAAAATAGAATTTGCATATTGGTTATATTCATCCCAGGTCAAACCTGGTTTTAAGAAAGCAATACATTTTTTATTACAATCCAAAACAATTTCATAGATTTGTTTTTGCCTTTCTGTAAAATGGCCATTGACAGGATATGTACGAGAAATATCAGAAATATAGAAATCTGTGCGACAACCTAAATCAAATAAAATTAAATCTCCGTCTTTTGTTTTTGTATTGTTTTTTACATAATGCAATATCGTTGCATTTTTACCTGTTGCACAAATGGTGGTAAAGGAAGTATCCTTTTGCCCATGATATTTAATTTGACTATCAAAAAATGTTTCAACTTGATATTCATATAAATTGGGTTTTAAATTCTTCATGACATTTTCTAAGGCGACTTTAGTAACATCGATACTTTCTTGAATCTTTTTTACTTCATTAGATGATTTATTCATACGTAAACGAATCACTTTGGGATAAGCATTTTCAATATGAACTTCTGGATAATCTTTTTTAAATTTTTGACTAAAAGCTACACCTAAATTTAAGTAATCTAAATCTTCTCTGCGTTCTAAATCTAAATATAAATTTTCAATTTCTTCACAATTCTTCCTAGAAGGATTAAATAAACTATATATTTTTTTATCAAAAATAGGTAAATATTCAATAGAAGAAATTCCCGAAATTATATGAGCTTCTTCTTTTGTAAGTTTCATTCCTACCCATTTTGCCTGCTCTAAATCATTTTCTTCAATGAATAAATATTCTTTCATTTCTTCTGTTTTCACAAGAAGTAAAATCACATGAGCTTGATTGATTCCCGTAAGATAATAAAAGTTTTTATTCACTTCAAAAGGAAAATCTTGGTCACCACTTTTTTGAAAAACACGACCAGAGAAAAATATGGCACAACTTTTTTCTTTCATTTTCTCACAAAAAAGTTGTCTACGACGAATGTACTCTTGTTGATTCATGTTGTTCCCTTCTTTCTATAGTACATAATCTTGATCAATGTTGATGATAAAATCGACAGGTTGCATCAAATGATTTTCACATATTTTTTTAATTCTTTCAATGACTTCTTCACTAAGTTCTTCATCTGTTAATTTCACTTGTTGGGGCTTTACTAAGTCAAATAGAATGGTTGTTGAAAGATTTGTGTGAATAACTCTAAAATCATGAAATTGAAGTTGAGGATGAATTTTACTTAATTCATCTTTTACAAGTTGTTTTAAAGTATTGGTTCTTTCATCTGCCACCTCAGCAGGATCCATGTGAATGGTAACCATATATCCTAGTCGTTTAAAATCTCTTTCGATTTTGTCAATTTTATCATGACTTTCGAGAATGCTTTCTCTACTATCTACTTCAACATGCAAAGTAACAAAGGTTTTTGCTGGTCCATAAGAGTGAATGACTAAATCATGAACTCCTAAAATACCTTCATAGCTTTTGACTTTATCTGTGATGAATTGCGTAAATTCTTTACTTGGAGCCTCGCCAATTAAAGGGGAAATGGTTTCTTTCATTAATTTAATTCCATTGATAACAATGAAAATGGAAACTCCTAAACCAAACCATCCATCTAAATTCACTTGAAAGAAGTAAAAAACTAAAATAGATATGAAAACAGCTGTTGTTGCAACGGCATCATTAAAACTATCTTGAGATGTGGCAATTAAAGTAAGTGAATTAATCTTTTTAGCACATTTACGATAAAAAAGACCTTGCCATATTTTTACTAAGATTGAAATTCCTAATATCACAACTAAAAGAATGAATTGACTGATATCCACTTTTTCTTTAGAAATGATTCTTTCAATGGAACTTTTTCCGAGTAAAATACCCACAACTAAAATAAAAATAGAAATCACTACACCTGTAATGTATTCAATTCTTTCATGTCCAAAAGGATGTTCAGGATCTGCAGGTTGGTTTGCTAAATGAAAACCAATTAAAGTAGCTGTAGATGAGGCACTATCACTTAAATTATTAATTCCATCAGCAAGTATGGAAATACTTCCAACAAGAATCCCTGTTGTAATTTTTAAAATAGCTAAAAGTGTGTTAGACAAAATGCCAATAACACTAGATAAGATACCATAAGCTGTTCTTACTTTGGGTTGATGTACATCATCTTTGTTTTTAATAAACAAAGAGCTCAATAATTTAAACATTTTTCTAACTCCCTTTCTATATATTTTACTCTGATTTATAAAATAAATCAATTGCTTTCCGAGAAAATCTTGTTCTAAGATTTTTTGTATTCATTTTATTTTAATGACTTTTTAAAAAAAATTTGTTATAATAAGTTATCGTAAGGAGGAACGGATGAAAAAAAGGATTCATTTTGTAGTTGTATTGTTATTGCTCAGTTTGGTCATTTGTTTAAATGGATGTGAAAAGAAACAAGAAGAAAAAGTATACCTTGGAATTGATTTAATTGATGAAAACTTAGACTTATTCGAAGGTAAAAAAGTAGGTTTAATTACCAATCCTACAGGAATAAATAGTGAATTTCAATCCACGATTGATATTCTATATGAAAAAGTTCAACTTGTTTCATTATTTGCTCCTGAGCATGGAATTCGCGGAAGTGAAGACGCTGGTGCAACTGTTGGTACAGCTGTTGATAGTGTTACAAAGCTTCCTGTTTATAGTTTGTATGGACAAACACAATCGCCAACAAAGGAAATGATGGATACATTAGATATCATGTGCATTGATATTCAAGATGTTGGAGCTCGTTTTTATACTTATATTTATACGATGGCAAATGCGATGAAAGCATGTAAGGAATATGGTAAGAAATTTGTTGTATTTGATCGACCTAATCCAGTAAATGGAGTTGATTTTGAAGGAAATATTTTAGATACCAAGTATTCTTCTTTTATTGGAATGTATCCAATTGTTCAACGTCATGGAATGACAATCGGAGAAATTGCCTTATATTTTAATACTGAATTTGAGATTCAATGTGATTTAGAAGTTGTGAAAATGAAAAATTGGGATCGTGAAATGTATTTTGAAGATACTCATTTGCCTTGGGTCTTACCATCACCAAATATGCCAACACCTCATACAGCTTTACTTTATAGTGGTACATGTATTTTTGAGGGAACAAACCTTTCTGAAGGAAGGGGCACAACAACTCCATTCCAAACAATTGGTGCTCCTTGGATTAATGGAATTAAATGGGCTGATGCACTAAATGAACTTGGTTTACCTGGTGTTTATTTTAGAAGTGCTTACTTTACACCAACAACTTCAAAACATCAAGGCACATTATGTGGTGGTGTTGAGGTACATATTACAGATAAAAAAGCATTTCAACCAGTAAAAACAGGTTGGGCAATGGTCAATGTGGTAAAGCAACTATATCATAGTCATTTTGAAACCCTTTCAACATTCAATTTAATTGCTGGATATGATATTCAAACATTAACATTGGATGAACAATTTGAATTAATTGAGCAAGGTACAAAAACATTTGGTGAAACTAGAAAGAAATATTTACTTTACTAACAAAAACAGGTATCAGCAAAAACTGATATCTGTTTTTTTATTTGTTTTCTAAAAACTTTACAATATCTCCAACAGTTTTAATTGCTTTAGCGGTATCATCATCTACTGAAACACCAAATTCTTCCTCAATATCCATAATTAGGGAAACAGCATCTAAAGAATCTGCTCCTAAATCATTTTGTAACTCAGATTCTAATTGAATCTTATTTTTATCAATACCAAGCTCTTTAGAAATAATTTCACAAACTTTTTCAAACATTTGAATTCCTCCTTATTTTACTCTCTATGTAACATTATTATACCGATTCGATAAAGAAAAGTCAAGACCCATCTTGGGGATTTTATGAGTTTTCTATTCTTGGTAAAACAAAAGATAATGCCTTTTCTTTCATTTCTATATGTAAATGATCGGTTTTGGAAGTTTCTCCATCTACACAATAAATAATGAGTTTAGAGGAAAAAATATCAACTTGTTTGACCTTTTTTGTGATAACTATATTTTGATATTTAGATTCATAAACATAACTTCCATCTTTATATTTATCTACTAATTTAAGAAACTTTATTCTACCTACTTTTTTCACGATAACAACATCTATTAAACCATCATCTACTTTTGCATTTGGTGTACAGTAATAACCACCTCCGCAACAAATGCCATTGGAAGATGCTGTTAAAAGGATTTGCCCCTGAAAGAAATCTCTTCCATCTAATTGTATTTGACACTTACTTTTCATTTTAAATAGTAAACTATAGAATAATGCTAAATGATAACTTCTTGTACCATTCATTCCAGGAAATCGTTTAAAACGAGTCATGTGATAAGCAACCATGGCATCAAACCCAAAGTTGCACATATTAATAGCATATCGCTCATTGACTTTAATTAAATCAACGATTTTTTCCTCTCCATTTATAATGGAAGATAAGTTCTTAAAGTCTCTATTTGCAAATACTTTCACAAAATCATTTCCACTTCCGCAAGCATAACACGTTACGGATGCAAAAGGAAATAAGATTGCACCATTTACAACTTCATTTAATGTTCCATCTCCTCCACATGCATAAAAACGAACAGCCTCAGTATGTTTTTTACAATATTCCGTCACGAATACTGTTGCGTCTCCTACATCCTTTGTGACATAAATTTCATAATCAATAAACGAAAAATGCTCTTTTAATTGAGTTTGGAGCCATGAAGTGATATCTTTTTTTCCGACTTGGGATTGATGATAAAAATATGTTTCATAGTGACCTCATAAGCTATAAATCATTTTTTTGCTATACAAAAAGAAATCTAAATGATAGGTACTAATTAAGGCAATCGAAAACCCTTGTGTTATTTCATCAATTTCATTGGTTATAATTTGTACCCATTCCACAAGGCTTTCTATTTTGTAAGGACGCATTAAATTAAGATATTTTTTCTTTTGTTCTTTGGTTAGATGTTTCATGATATTTTCATCTTCCATCGAAATTTGGATTTGATATGTCCATAGATATAAAAAATGTTGATGAACTTCCTCTGCTAGTTGACACATTTTAGGTAAATTAGATGTTTTTGCAGCTTGATAAAAATGAACTAAGGTTAAACAAAATTCGTCAACACGATGTCCGATATCTTCATAAGAAATTTGTCTTTTAGGTTGAGTATTCACATGTAATAAATTCTTAGGATCATATAATACCAACATGTCATCATAAGAAATAATTTCACTTACTGCCATACATGTAAGATATAATTCAATTCCATTTTCATAAATAACATGAAATTTTAAATTTGGTTTTCTTTCTTCTTTTAAATATACAACTGAAAAATAGGTCTCTAAAATAGGAAGGATAGATTTTCTTAATTCCACTTGATTGACTTTATTGATGATACAATGTAATTCAATCGGTGAATATTCATTTTCGTTTCTTTTTGCTATTTGTCCTGTTAGAAAAGATGCATCCATAAGTTCTAGTTGGATCAATGTTTCTAATAAACAATTGATAGCCTCCTGTTGTTTCATGTTTATTTCCCTCCTCTTGACAAATTCTTCATTTAATTATATCACTTTTCTATTTTTTTTAAAAGTATAATTTTCATTGAAAATAGAAAAAGTGTGCAAAGTAAAAACTTCCGTAAAAACTCTAGTAAGTTACTTCATCACACTTTTAAATTTTATTTATGATTTAATTAGCTGAACTTGGATTAATCATGGTTAATTCTAGACGGTTTTTATATGTATCAACAGATAGAACCCATACTTTCACAATTTGACCAACACTAACAACATCTAATGGATGTTTGATATATCCTTTTTTAGTAATTTTAGAAATGTGCACCAAACCATCTTCATGGACACCACAATCAACAAAAACACCAAAATCAACTACATTACGAATGGTTCCTTCTAGTTCCATTCCTGGTTTTAAGTCTTCTAGACTTAAAGCATCTTTTCTTAAAATTGGTTTATCAAAAGCATCACGTGGGTCACGAAGTGGAGCACTTAATGCATCTAGGATATCATTGAAAGTAAATTCACCAACTTCTAAACCTTTTCTTAATTCGTCACGATTGACTTCTTTAATGGCATCTTTTAATTTGTCCGTTCCAATATCATCCTTTGTACATCCTAATTTTGCTAATATAGCTTCTGCTGCCGGATAACTTTCTGGGTGAATAGAAGTCATATCCAATTTTTCATTACCATTTGGAATACGCAAAAAACCAATGGCTTGCTCTAAAGTTTTCTGTCCTATTCCCTTGATATTTAATTCTGAACGATTTTTGAATTCTCCATGTTCATCACGATAAGAAACAATGGCTTTAGCTGATTTTGCATTTAATCCTGCAACTCGTTGTAATAAGTAAACGGAGGCACTATTGACATTAACACCAACACTGTTAACAGCATTTTCAACAACAAAGTCCAATTGATCGCCTAATTTTGCTTGGTTGACATCATATTGATATTGTCCTACACCAATGGATTTAGGGTCAATTTTTACAAGCTCAGAAAGTGGGTCTTGTAATCTTCTTGCAATGGATACTGCACTTCTCTCTTCAACAGAGAAATCAGGGAATTCTTCTCTTGCTAAATCGCTTGCGGAATAAACAGATGCACCTGCTTCATTGACAATAATATATTCTACTTCTTGTCCGATTTCTTTTAATGTTGGTTCTAATTCTTTTAATGTTTCAGCAACAAAGGCTTCAGTTTCACGGCTTGCTGTACCATTTCCCATAGCGACAACTTCACATCTAAAGCCAATTAAGAATTTTTGGAAAATGGCTTTTGCTTCTTGAAGACGTTCAAGTGGTACAACTTCTTCTTTGTTCTTTTGATGTGGATACATAACACCTTTTGCTAAAAACTTACCTGTTTGATCAACAACAGCTAATTTACACCCTGTTCTAAAAGCGGGGTCGACCCCTAAAACAACTTTTCCTTTCATTGGAGGTGTTAATAGGTATTTCTTTAGATTTTCGCCAAATACATGAATGGCTTGTTCTTCTGCTTTATCTTTTAAATCAGATCTTATTTCACGCTCGATAGAAGATTTAATTAATCTTTTATAAGAATCATTAATGGCATCTTCAACATATGGAGCAGTTATTGAAGTCTTATTTTCTTCTCCAATGACTCTTCTCTTTAAGAATTCAATAATACGATCGACATCTTCTTTAATATATACACGAAGGACTTTTTCTGATTCCCCACGATTTAAAGCAAGTACACGATGTGATTTGATTTCTGAAATGGGTTCTTCATAGTTATAGTACATTTCATATGTTCTTTTTTCATCTAGTGTAACGTCTTTGACTTCACTCGCTAAACTTGCTTTTCTTTCAAAGAAACTGCGAATCCACTTACGATATCTTGCTTCATCCGAAACAATTTCAGCAATAATATCTTCAGCACCTTGGATAGCATCTTTTACATCTTTAACAACAGTTCCTTCTTTGATTTGTTCTTCTGTTGGATTAACAGTTACATATTTAAGAGCTTCTTCTTCAACATTTCCTTCAGTTGGAAAACTTAATAAGTATTGAGCAAGCGGCTCCAAGCCCTTTTTCTTGGCATCTGTTGCTCTTGTTTTCTTCTTTTCTTTGAATGGACGATAGATATCCTCTAATTCACTCAGTTTATTTGAATTAATAATGGCAGTTTTTAACTCCTCTGTTAATTTACCTTTTTCTTCAATTAAACGCATGATATCTTCTTTACGTTCAGCTAATTTCTGGCCGTATTCCCATTCTGTATAAATGGCCCTTATTTTTTCTTCATCTAATCCACCTGTTGCCTCTTTACGATAACGTGCAATAAATGGAACTGTTCCTCCATCTTCAATCAATTGCAATACTGCTCTGATTTGAGAAACTTTTACGTTTTGTTCAGCGGAAATTTTTTCCAATAGTTGCTCATTGATGTAATTGTTTTCTACCATAATACCCTCCGTTTTTAATCAACAGTACTATTATACCAAATATTAAGTAGAAAATCAATTAAAATGTTTTTGAAAAATGATGGATTATCCAGAGTTATTTATTCTATATTGAAATTAAAAAAGAAAAGTCAGTTTTAACTAACTTTTCTTATTAAACCCTTTAGAATAAATAGAAATTTGATTAAAAATAATTTAATTTTCCATTTTGTTTAGATAGATAATTCAATGAATTTTTGCTTTAAAATGTTGTTTATCCATAAATATTAAAATTCATTTTTTATACAGTTAGATCTCCCGGTTGTATCCAACCTAGTTTTCTAAATAATAAATCTATTGGCCAAACTAAAAGTATAGGTGCAAGAATTTGTAAAATAAATATTCCTACCCATGTTTGCCATGTGTTTCCCATTTCACTATAAGTGCCAATGAGTCCAACGAGTCCTGCTGTTCCCATACCTGCATTAGCTCCTGTACATTTCAGTTTTAACAGGCATGTAGAAATAGGACCTAAAATGGCTGATGCAAGAATGGGTGGAAGCCAGATGATGGGTTTTTTTAATATATTTTTAAATTGTAACATACTTGTTCCAATACCAATGGATAGGACGGTTCCAATGTTATTATCTTTTCTTGACATGATGGCAAATCCAATCATTTGACAAGAGCATCCTACAACTGCTGCTCCGCCAGCAATGGCAATAGAAAATGGATCTGCTGTATCAGCACTGATTTTCAAAATCATAGCAGCAATTGCGGCAGATGAGATAGGGGCTGTTAATGCCATACCCATGACAACGGCAATCACAATTCCCATTAAGAATGGTTGATATTTTGTTGCAACACCAATAAACTTTTCAACACCTTTGGTAACATATCCAATAGGTTTATGAATTAATAATGTAATACATGCAGCAATGAACAAAGAAAATAAAGGGATGATAATAATATCCACAGGTGTTTTTTTCTTTAATACCCATTGAACAAGTAAAGCAGTAAAGATAACCACTAAATAAATGGTTAATGGATCCCCTGTTTTTGCTCCAACTTCCCCACTCATGTAAGCTGCTATACCTCCACATGCAGCTAGACTCACGAGTTTTAAACCATCAAATTCCATACTTCTAGCAATTCCTAAACCAATACCCAATCCTGTCATTAAAGATAATCCAGTGCCTAAGTCTGTAAAGGATTTATAAAGAAATGAGGATTCAGGGAAAAAACCACCAATGGTTTTAAAAATGGTTCCTATGATGAGTGTTGCAAATAGTCCATAGGCCATTCCATTCATTGTTTTTATAATAAAGTTTAATATTTTTTTCCATCGAAGAAGATGAATACTTTCTTGTTTTTCTTCTTGAGATTGATTTACGAATTCTTGTTTTTCCATTTCATGACTCCTTCAATAATGTAAATAATTGATATAAAATCCATCGTGTTGCTCTTAATCGAACAAGACTACGATCACCTTGAAATCTCTTTTCATCAACAAATTGTTTTCCTTGAATATCAATTGCATAACAAACTCTTCCTTTGTCCCCCGATGGTCCTGCATACCCACTGACAGAAATTGAAACATCACTTTGTGTTATGTTTCTTAATCCATTGACCATTTCTAATACAACTTGTGGACTCACAACTGTGTAAGTTTCAATGGTTTTTAAATTTACATGTAATCTTTGTTGTTTTGCTTCTTCACTATAAGTAACAATACTTTCTTTGAAAACTTCACTTGCACCACTTACATTTACAATGGTGGAGGCAAGAAGTCCTCCCGTACAACTTTCAGCAAAACTAATGGTCCAATGTCTTTTCCTTAGTTCCTCTACAATCACTTCTTCTATTTCTTGATTGGTTTTAGAAATAATATAGCTAGACATAATATTTTCAAATTCTTTTTTGCATTGGTTAAATTCTTTTTCTTCATTTTGGTCTGCGGTAATTTGATAACGAATTTTACCAGGAGAACAATATGGAGCAACAGTTATTGTTTGAAATTTTCTAACTAATGGGAGTAACAAATTTTCAAAGTAGGATTCTCCATTTCCCATAGCAATATATTCTTGTACCAATTTCTTATTTCCTTTGGATTCTAAAAAAGGTAAAACTGTATCTTGTAACATTCTTTCCATTTCAAATGGAACTCCCACTAAGACAATTATAATTTTAGGAAATCCAAATTCATTTTCAACTTCTAATATAAAACCATCGGCTGTACCTAATGGATTGGGAATCATCTTACATCCTTGGGGATAATAGATTTGTTTTAAATTACTATCTGTTTTTTCTTCTTGAAAATAATTAAATAAATCTTGTTTAGCTTGAGGGTTGATAACTAAAGGAAGTTCTAATGTTTCACTAATGACTTCTTTTGTGAAGTCATCATGGGTTGGTCCTAAGCCACCTGTCGTAATCATAATTTCTTCATTACTTTTTAAAAAATCTAAAGTAATGTCATGAATATCTTTTCTTACATCACCAATCGTAATGACCTTAGTGGTTTCAATACCAATTTTTTCAAAAGAGGATGCAATAAAGGAAGCATTGGTATTGATGACTTTTCCTTGTAAGACTTCATCTCCAACGCATACAATCCATGATTTCATAAAAATCACCTACTTTCAAACGTTAAAACGGAAGACGGTAATATCTCCATCTTGGAATACATAATCTTTTCCTTCTAATCTCATTTTTCCAGCTTCTTTTACTTTTGCCATAGATTTATATTGAATGAAATCATCATAAGAAACAACTTCAGCTTTAATAAATCCTTTTTCAAAATCTGTATGAATAATTCCCGCACATTCTGGTGCTTTCATTCCTTTTTTGAATGTCCATGCACGACATTCTTTTTCTCCAGCAGTAAAGAAAGTTTGTAAACCCAATAATTGATAAGATTCTTTAATTAAAGTATCTAATCCACTTTCTTTCATTCCTAGTTCTTCTAAAAACATTTGTTTTTCATCATCTTCTAATTGACTTAGTTCTTCTTCAATTTTAGCACTTACAACAACGGTTTTTAAATGTTGTTTTTCGGCATAGGCTTTAACTTCTTGAACATAATGATTTTCTTGATTTAAATCATTTTCACTGACATTTAAAACATAAATCATTGGCTTCAATGTTAAAAAGCAAAAGTTTTTAATGATAGATTTTTCTTCATCGGTTAGAATGGCTTCTCTTGCCATTTTTCCTTCTTCTAATACTTTTTTGATTTTCATTAAAGCTTCATATTCAACAACAGATTCATGATCTGTCTTGAATTGTGCTTTTTTTTCTATCTTAGGTAATCTTTTTTCGATAATATCCATATCAGCAAAGGCAAGTTCTAAATTGATTGTTTCAATGTCATCAATAGGATTTACAACACCATTGACATGAATGATATCTTTACTATCAAAGCAACGAACAACTTGACATATGGCATCTACTTCACGAATATGTGATAAGAATTGATTTCCTAATCCTTCTCCATGACTTGCACCTTTGACCAAACCTGCAATATCAGTAAAAGAGAAGGTTGTATATACAACATTTTTGGGTTGAACCAGTTCAACAATTTTATCTAATCTTTCATCTTTTACTTCAACAATTCCAACATTAGGTTCTATCGTTGCAAATGGATAATTTGCACTTAATACATTTGATTTTGTGATTGCATTAAATAAAGTTGATTTTCCAACATTTGGTAATCCAACAATTCCAGCAGTTAATCCCATATGAATCTCCTTTTTGATTGATTTCTATTTATTATTCTAACATAATTATCCATCTTTTACAACTGATTTATGATTTATTGATTCGTTTTCATTTTATTTTTTTCAGGATATTTTCATTTATTATGGAAAAAATAATAAAGATAAAGTTAGGTGAAACTATGAAATTTTTAAGAGGAATGTTAATTCCCGACTTTGCCACCTAACCCTCACAAAATCTTGGTAAAATTATGTACGTATATCTCAATCAAAAAACAAGTACTTTTTATATATATCTTACTTAAAATAGGCATTATTGCCTATTTTTTGTTTAAAAACGGCT
>CANQVW010000017.1 GCA_947627395.1 uncultured Bacilli bacterium
GCTAAAAAGGCTCCAATGGTTTGTATAATCATAATCCAAGTCCTCCAAAGATGGCATTGCCAATAATTAAGCTAAGACCAACACCTAATGCAACTGCTGTTGCAATTAGAATAGCTTCCATGAGTCTTGTGCTTCCAGCCATGTAATCCCCATACAAAGTGTCACGAACGGCATTTGTAATGGCAACCCCAGGAACGAGGGGCATCATCGTTCCAATGATAGCTAAATCTGTACTAATGGATTGAGTGGTCATTAAGTTTAATAGAAAAGTTGTTAAAATGGCAAAAAAACTTGAAATTAGAGCACCAATTAAAGTTAACATGAAATCATTATGAATGATTTTTGGTCCATAGTAGTAAATTGGAGCAAGAACAATTCCAGCAACAAATGCAACAACGCAATCTAAAAATTGACCACCAATTAATACAGTAAAGAAAGTTGTTGCTAATATAATTCCAATACTTCTTAACCAAATTGGATATTGAGTTAACTTTTTGATAATAGTTAACTTATGATAAGCTTCTTCTAATGTAATTTGATTCATGCAATATAATCTAGAAATGGTATTTACTTGATCAATTCGATTTAAATTGGTAGATCTTGAAGATACTCTTTTTGTAATGGAAAGAGCAGAAATATTTTCATCAGATAATGTTAATGTCAATCCTGTTGGCAAAACAAAAGATTCAGCACAATCAAAATTTGATTTTCTTAAAATTCTACCTGTTGTATCTTCTACTCGATACGTTTCAGCACCTGATGAAATCATAATTTCTCCAGCAAGAATCGCTGTATCCATTAATAATCGATACTCTTTTTCATCTACCATTTTTTTCGATGTTTCTTCCATAAAATTCACCATGTACTATTTTATCACAAATTACACTGAAAATATAGTTTTTTTTCTTTTTTTATAGTATATCAGTAAAAAAGAAAAAAGTCAGTGAAAAAACATGTGTTTTATCACCAACGATTTTTGTTTATTTATGTGTATTTATTTAAAATATAAGTGAAGTAGTATTTTAAACTACTAATCTTGCTTTTTTATTTTAAACCGTTCAATCTTTTTAACATTGACTTTACTGATATAGGTGTAAAGTGTTCATCTTCATTGTTCTTCAGTACTTTTATCTTGACTGTGTAGCCCCGCCTCATAGAAATTTGGTCTAGCTTTTCTACCCAAATACTTGCTAGACATTTTTCCTACATTTCTAACGTTATCATAACCACTTATTTTTCTAATAATTTATCAATTTTACCTATCAGTTCATTATTTCTTAAATTAAAATCTAAAACTGAATTATTTTATTTTGTTCATTGAATTTTTTTGTTATTTACTGTTATGATTCTATTTATTTTTTTAAAAACAACTGTACAAATTCTTTGTAATATCTGTGAACGATGCTTTTATAATCGCAACAAGGCGTTACAAGAAGTGCTGCTATTTCGCGACACTTACCTTTTGTTATAGGCATTATGTAATATCATCACAAAATACAACTGCTGCTTTACTTCATTTTTCTTTACTGCAGTCTGAGCATTTTTCAATTTTTACTTCTTCCATGAAGTCGCTTCACTCAATTTCTAGTAGTTGCTACCTTGCATAAAAAGGGAAAAACGCAAGGAGTAAATGAATACCTCGGATAAAAAAAGGAAGTTGAACCATTCACTCGTTAGAAGTATTTGGTCCGAATGATTCTAACTTAGTATAGATGATTATTGCTACTTAGAAACTAAAAATAGTTCTTTTAAGATTTCTAAAAAAACATCTAAAAATTTAGCTCTATGAATTTTTTGATTGGTTGCTAAAGGGATGGTTTGATACAGTTCATCATTTATATATACTTCTAATACACCCACATGGTCACTCGTAATTTCTTTTTCCAAAATAACTTTTGTTGTTATATTAACTAGTTCCATATGATTTCTTTTAAGTATTCTTACATCTTTTGTTGTAACAATATCATATTGATTGGGTGAAGTCATAAGATCTTCTTTTTGACTGACCACACTTCCTTTAGGTAAATATGTTTCAACAGTATAATTTGAAACACCATAATTTAACATAGAGGTAATATCTTTTGTTCTTTGATCTACATTTTCACACCCCATAGATACAGCAATAAAACGATTGTCATTTTTTTTGATTGTACAGGTTAAACAATATCCTGCTTTTTCTGTCCAACCTGTTTTTAATCCATCAACACCCTCCATATGTCGAACTAATTTATTGGTATTGACTAACCAAAAACGTTTTAAAGTATCTTCTCGAACATAATCTTCATAACGAGAAGTATATTCTAAAATTTTAGGATGCTCTTCAATTAAAGTAGATGCCATGATTGCCATGTCATAACTACATGAATAATGTTGATTCGTATCAAATCCATAAGGATTTTCAAAATGTGTATTGACTAACCCTAATTCTTTTGCTTTGTCATTCATCATTTTCACAAACACGTCTTCACTTCCACCAATATAAATAGCAAGTGTTAAAGCAGCATCATTTGCGGAAGCAATTGCCATGGATTTTAATAAATCCTCTACACTCATTTCTTCTCCTTCACTTAGGTAAATTTGACTTCCACCTAATTCTGATGCTTCTTTGGGTGTTTTCACAATATCATTTAAATGAATGATTCCTGCATCAATTTTTTCCATAACTATTAACATTGTCATAATTTTTGTCATACTTGCTGGTGCCATTTTTTCTTCAGATGCTTTTTCATAAATGACTTGCTTTGTTGATGACTCAATCAAAATAGCACTTTTACTATATTGAGTTAAAGGAAGTGTTTCCAATCCTTCCACGGCTTTTACTGAAAGATTACATCCCAATAAACAAACAAAAATACTAAGCAACAAAATTAATTTTTTCACAGTTCCTCCTCATATGATTCAATACAATTTATTCTATTTTACTTTGAGATAGTACAAAAAATATGAATAAAATTTACTTCTAAGTATAATTGACATATTAGCATTTAATCTTGACATGTTTTTAAAAACATGTATAATTTTAGGTGGGAGGTATATATTTATGAGCTTTTCAGAGCGTTTAAAAGAAGCAAGAAAGAAAAAAAACTTATCGCAAACAGACATAGCAAACTATCTAAAAAAGAAAACAACTGCCATTTCTCAGTGGGAGCATGGTAGAACCGAGCCTTGTATTAAAGATTTAAAGAAACTTACTGAAGTATTAGATGTTACTATCGAATATCTACTTGAAATTGAAACAAAGCAACCTAAGCCACCAATTGCATATACTTTTGAAGAAGATTTAAAGCGACTTAATCAAAAAGGCATTGACAAGGTGACTGATTTTATTAAAGTTTTAAAAGACCATCCAATTTATTCCACTTCATTTACTACTTTTGTTGAAAACGAAAAAGAAAATGTGATGAGTGAATTTAAGAAAATACTAAACAAACTAAAGATAATCCATCCTGATCTATATGATTGGATAACAATTAGATCCGAATATTTTGAAGATAATAAATAAAAATAGAATATAAAAAAAATAGATTTAAACTATTATCCAAAAAGGCTAATAGCGAAATAGATTATAAAACATAAAGTAGAAAAATTTAACCTATTTATTTATTATCATACATGTATTTCTTGTTGTATGAATAAATATGCTGTTGTCTAATCTATTTTATATTCTTTTTTAAAATATACTGCCTATTAATAAAGACCCCTTAAAAGGGGTCTTTTAACTAAATATCATACTTACTTAAAATCTCACTTGGAGTTTTACGTAATAAGGTAAATATTGGAATCATACCAAAAATGAAACTAATTAAATATAACAACAAAAGAACAACGAAAGATAACCATACTGGATAATACATAATCGTTGGTGAAAGATCTAAACGATTACAATTATAATTGATAATAAGACTTATAAAGAGCCATGTAGTAAATTCACTACATGTAATTAAAACAAAATTGTCAATAAAGAATTTATATAGTAAGTTCTTCTTTGTTACCCCAATAGCTCTATACATACCTAAATCTTTAATTTGACTCATTAAGGATGAGCGCATAATAAAATACATATAAAGAGCCATGAAAACATATAGAACAAATAAAGTAATAAGACTACCTATAATAGATTCAATTTTGTCTATAATTAAAGAATGAAAAATTTGTTTTGGTGTTACAAACATATTTTCCATTTCAACATCCAAATAGGATTCAAAATGTTCTTTAATCATGGATTCTGTTTTACTTGGATTTGTTGAATGAATCAATGCATATCCATATAAATCAGTATTATTATCAATTACATAACGAGCGAAATTGACATTTGTTACACCAGTACTTTTTGCTATAGAAAGATAATCTTCATCACTGACTAAACAATTATATCTTGCAAAACAACTACTAATAACTCTTGAATATTCATTATCATAAGCAATTTTTATTTCTTGATAAGAACTAAAGAAATTATGATCATCTTCAAATTCTAAGAAATTCTTATCATCCAATCTAGGATAAACTCCATATGTTTGTTTATAAAGATATCCTGAATAATATTTTGGATTAGAAATACTATCAAATTTACCTATTTCTAAATTCTTATTAAAATAAAGCCAACTATCAAATGATTGTGTTGAGTAAATAATAGGTAATTGATAGATTTGTTTTAAATAATCATCTAGATATTCATAATAATAATCACAGAAATCAAAATAATGTTCTTGATAAATCTCATTTGACAAAGTCTCATAATTTGGATCAGTTATAGAAATATTAGGATATTTTTGAAGGAATAGCGTTGCTAAAAAAGCTTTTTCTTCTTGTTTTTCTATATGATTCGCTTCTAAATAGCTTTGGTAAGTTGGATAAAAAACTTTCGCTTCAAGAACTTTTGTTTGTACACCTTCTATAGTAATTTCTTCGGGTATTTCTTTCATACTTTGATCAAAATAGAATAAAATAGATTCCCCTTTTTTAAGTTGATATCCAAAATCAGATGCTCTCGATACATTATTTAATGGTTTTTCTTCCATCACTAATTTAGCCATAGCAATGGTTGATAGATAGAATGCTGGTTCATTTTCATCTATAATAGCACCAATTTGTAATCTATCTCCATTTACTTTATAATTGTTATTTTTTAATCCAATTAAATCATTATACCCTGTAATAAAAGGTATATCCGATTTCTTTATTAAATCATCTGCAGATCTTTTAGATAAAACAACTTGATAATCCTTTAAATTATCTAAAGATCCAGCAAGAACTTTTGGATTTCGAACACTATTTAAATCTAAAAATACCCCATGTGTTTCAATAGATGATGTTGAAGTTGTTTCATAATAATCACAATTAAATACAAGCCAACTATCTCCATAAAATGATCGATCATATACCCAATAATCATCAATACATGAATTGGGATCCGATGCTAATGCTTGAAATTGATCTGATATTTCATTGTTTAACAAGTAAAGATAATAAGTTTGATGATTGTACGATTCAGAAGCATGAATCAAATCAGAAATACCTATTGAAAATATAGAAGTAACCAAAACAATAACAAGCGTAACGATTGCTAAAGACATAGCTAAAATCGTTCGTGATTTTTTTCTTTCTTTCACTAAATTTTTTAAGAAATTTAGGGCTTCTGTTTTGAAATGGAATAATTTACCATAAGAATTGGTCTTTATTATTGGAAGATCTTCTAATAAACTTTCATCAATTTCTTCACTTTCTTCTAGTACATATTTTTTTTGAACCAATTTAATTTCACTAGATTCATCTAAAACAGATACACGAGAATCATGGAGCTGCAAATAGACTTTGCCTTGGTAAGAAACAATTTTCATATGAATTTTATTGTCTATATCATTTCCATAATATTCTATTTTTATATGATTGGTTTCTTCTTCTACTTTTGAAAGTTCATCTAAATAAATGTCATGTTTATTTTTTCCTTGATAACCTGAAGAAGTTTCATTTGTTCTGATGTCAATGATTTTACCATCACTAATTTCAATAACTTGATCACAAAAGAAATCAACTAAATTAGCTTCATGTGTTACTAATAGTACTAAATGATTCTTTGAAATCTTTTTTAGTAACTTCATAATCATTAATGTATTGGTTTCATCTAAATTTCCTGTTGGCTCATCAGCTAATATAATACTAGGATTTTTCACAATCGCTCTAGCAATAGCAATACGTTGTTGTTGTCCTCCCGATAATGTGTTAGGCAAACGATTTCTATAACCTTCCATTCCAACATTTTTTAAAGCAATAAGAACATTTTTTTCAATGAATTCTTCATCTGTTATTCCACATAATCTTAATGAATCAGCAACATTTTCAAAGCAACTTACATTTTTATTTAAATTATAGTTTTGAAAGATATAGCCTATATAACGATTACGTAAGTCATCATTTTTTTGATTTAATACTTCTCCTTGAATGATAATTTCTCCACTTTGAAATGTATCTAATCCACCAATTACATTTAGTAATGTTGTTTTTCCACAGCCGCTTTTTCCAAATATAGCAACCATACCTACATCAGGCAAATCTAAAGATGTGTCATTAATAGCATGGATTTCATTTTGTTTGCCTCGATTAAAATATTTTTGTACATTTTTAAGTTGAATCATTCTATTTCTCCTTTCAAAGATTCTTTAACGGAGATCTTATATAATTTTTTTAATTGAAGGGATGTAACAAATAAAGAAACAAAAATCATTCCAAAAATGATAAGTAAATAATCCACTAAATAAAAGAAAGGAAGTGTTCGATTCAAGATTGGAACATAGACAAATAAAATGGATAAAATTGCAAAGAAAATAAATGATGGAATTAAACAAATTAACATTCTAAATAACATTGCTATTTTGATTTCTTTGGTTTTAATTCCCATTGATCTGAAAATAGAAATATCTGATTTAAAAGCTAAGAAAGATTTTGCTGTACATGCATATATAAATAAAGCAGCGGATACAATGAACATAAGATATATCGCAATACCCATTATTTCAATAAAAACATCGGCTGAATCACTTAGATACGTTTTTTTAGCATTTGATAACGATACAATATATCCCATATCTTTTAAAGTATTGATTTTGTCTTTCGCAACTCTATTATTTTTATAAAACAAAGATGCTTGATGATAATGACTATAAATGGCTTGTTGAGCAAGTTCTTCTAAAACATCTAAGGATAAAACAATTTCAGGTTCAAACATGGATGTACTTTCTATAATATCTGTTGGAATTGAAGTTGAGATATCTGTAGATGAAAATGTCAATGATGATTGAATTTGAAAGGTTGGATCATCTTGATAATCATAATCATTTTGAACAAATGAAAAGTTAAAATTCATTTCAAGTTGTTCTATTGGCTTAGATTCTTCTATGAATTCAAAAGAATGAGGATTGACATAGACTTTCTTTTCTTCAGTGAAAGTAACAGCAAAGTTTCTTAAATATCGGGTATAAGATGTTTGATTTATAGATAAATTGACACTTGAACTAGAAAGGTGATAATTTAAATAGACCATCCTATTTAAAACATCAAAACCTTCCCTTGTTAACAAAGCTTTTCCCTTTTTACGATTATCACGAAAATATTTAACACCGACGATATCATAAAAACCATTACCTTCTAAAATGATACTTTGATTTAATAATTCTTCTGGTGAATAATCTACTTTACTACCAATGGGAAGATATAAAAAGACTTCATTGATTTTTTCTGGATATCTTCCATAAATGTTTTTACCATAATCTCCTTGAAATTCATAGTCTAAGCGCAAAATTCTTGCACTTGTCTCATTTTTTTCATTATCATATAATTGATTAAAATCATGATCATCAAGTAAAAAATCAAAATTAATAGCATCTTTTGCATTGGTTTTTTCTTGAATGGAAGTTAGGGTTTCATCTGAAATTGGACTTCCATCAGGTGTTGTAATGATAACTCTTCCAGATGATGGTGTAAAATAGGTTGGTTGATAATTCAAATCTTCAAAAAATTCTTTTACTATAATGGTTGCTCCATATAAAATTAATATAGCCACAATCAAAAAAGCACACATAAAGGTGGATAATTTAGGTCTTGATGTAAAAATGGTTTTACCTAAAGTGAAACTGTTTTTTAAAGATATTTTTGTGGAAATATCTTTTACTTTTTCTTCTGTTTGATGATTTTCAGTACTCTCATTAGGTTTTACAACATGGTCATATTCAACTCCACCATCAAAGATTCGAACATGTCTTGTGGCATATTCTTCTACTTCATCGAAATTATGTGTGACAATGATACATAATTTATTCACTGAGACTTCTTTTAATAATTGAATGATTTCTTTAGATGTTGCTGAATCTAAGTTTCCTGTAGGCTCATCAGCTAAAATAATGGGACTATCTTTTGCAAGTGCTCGAGCAATGACGGTTCTTTGTTTTTGTCCTCCTGACAATTTACTTGCTTTTTGATGAAGTTGATTACTTAAACCCACTCTTTCTAATAATTCAATAGCTCTTTTTCTTCTTTCTTGTCGATTAGCAATATGAAATAAAGCCAGTTCCACATTTTGTAATACAGTGCAACTTTCGATGATATTATAATCTTGAAAAATAAAGGAAATATATTTTTCACGATATTCTTCCCATTCTTTTTGTGTATAATATTGTGTTGATGAATTTTCAATCAAAAGTTCCCCTTCTTCATAAGTGTCCATTCCACTAATGACATTCAATAGAGTGGATTTTCCTGAGCCTGATTTACCTGTGATGGCAACAAATTCACCACGATCAAAGGAAAGATTTACCCCACGAATCCCTATAGAAACAACGGATTTTGAGACATATATTTTTCCTATATCCTTTAAAGTCAACAATGACATTGAGTGCCCTCCTTATATTTTTATTGTAAATTATTCATTTTTTTGTTATAATGAAATAGTAAAATCATATGAATAGTCGGTGAAGATGATGAAACAAATCCAATTATCTAAAAAAATGTGTTTCTTTTTAGATTTGATAAGAATTCTATTTTATTTAATCTTTTTTGGAGTTTTTTTATTGGTTCCAACAAGTTTTTTTGAAAAGTCTTCTTCCATTTGCATCATTCATCAATGGACTGGATTTTTATGCCCTACTTGTGGTGTAACAAGAGCTTTTTCATCTTTGATGCATTTTAAGTTTAAAAAGGCGTTTCATTATCACCCGATATTTACAATTTCATTTGGTCCTATTTTTATATTCTTATTCCTACAAGATTTAGGAGTGATTCTTTATCGAGCAATAACAAAGAAAACAAAGTTATCGATTATTGAATATACCTTCCTACATTACTTGTCTTGAGGTAAAGATATGCATTTATTTTATACTCTTTTAACATTTTTAGTTTCGCTTGGTTTTTTTATTGTTGTTGGGATAGTCATTTATAGTTACATCACAAAGAAGAAAAAATCTTGGTGGATTGCTATCCTTGTTCTTGTTATTACAATTCTATTGTTTATCATTTGGGGATGTTTAAGAAATATCTTTCCCCAAAATTGGTAATAAAAATCACTTAAACCCTTTTTGTATCTTTAACAATAGTTGAGATATAAAAGGGGTTTTTATGATTCCTTTACTTTATAAACTCTAGTTGCTTCAATGGCTTTTTGCCATCCTTGATATTTTTTGTCTCTTTCTTCTTTTTTCATTTTAGGTAGGAAGATTTGTTGGATTTGGTGAAGTTGTTTTAAATCCTCTTCACTAGAAAATAGTCCGACAGCCAATCCTGCCATATACATAACCCCCATAGCAGTGGTTTCTAGGCATTCTGGACGAACGATTTTACAATCTAAGATGTCTGATTGAAACTGCATTAAGTAATGATTACTGCTTGCTCCGCCATCTACTGCTAAAGAATGAATGTTCACTTTTGCACTTTTTTTCATGCACTCCATGACATCTTTTGATTGGTAGGCAATCGATGCTACCGTTGCATTGATGAAATGTTCTTTTGTTGTAGCTCTAGTTAAACCAAAAATAGCACCTCTAGCATCATTATCCCAATAGGGAGTTCCTAATCCAACAAAAGCAGGAACAACATACACCCCATTGGTTTCAGTCGTTACATCACTACTCTTTTCAACATCTTTACTTTGTTCAATCATTCTCAGTCCATCTCTTAACCAACTGACAGCACTTCCTCCAACAAAAACACTTCCTTCTAAAGCATAGGTAATTTTGTTTTCATCAGCCCATGCAATGGTGGTTAAGAGTCCCTCTTTTGATGAAACAGGTTCTTTTCCTGTATTCATTAACATGAAGCACCCTGTTCCATAGGTGTTTTTCACATCACCCACTTCAAAACAACATTGACCAAACAAAGATGCTTGTTGATCTCCCATCATACTTGCAATAGGAATATGTAAAAAGGAATCTATTTTATTTAGAATCGTTGCTTCCGCATAAATTCCTTTGGATGGAACAACTGAAGGAAGAATACTTTCAGGAATATTCATCTTTTCTAAAAGTTCTTGATCCCATTTTCCTTCATAGATATTAAAAAGCATGGTTCTTGCAGCATTGGTATAATCAGTAATATGAACTTTACCTTCTGTTAAGCGATATGTTAAATAAGTATCTACTGTTCCAAATAAAACTTCGTTTTGTTTTGCTTTTTCATAGATGGTTGGAAAATGTTCAAATATCCAAGCAATCTTGCTTCCTGAAAAATAAGGATTAATCAAAAGACCTGTCTTTTTTTGAATAAGTTCTTCTAATCCCATTTCTTTATATCGATCACATATTTCTTGGGATTGTCGACTCTGCCATACAATGGCTTGATATAAAGGTTTTCCTGTAGTTTTATCCCAAAGAATGGTCGTTTCTCGTTGATTGGTAATTCCAATAGCTTTAATGTTCTTTCTTTCATTTCCTATTTTTCTTAAAACCATTTGAATACATTCATAAACAGTTTCCCAAATTTCTTCAGGGTCTTGTTCTACCCATCCACTATGTTTACAAGATATACTCAATTCTAATTGACTTGAAGTGACCATATTTCCCTTTTCATCAAATAAAATAGCACGACTACTTGTTGTTCCTTGGTCAATGGATAAAATGTAAGATTTCTCTTTTGTCATGAAAGTTCCTCCACTTCTATTAATCCTAAATCAATAAAACTCATCATGAGTAAACTTAATGTATAATAAACTTCATTCATTTGATAATATTCTTCTTCTTGTTCTAATAAAGATAAATTAAATTCAGAAAAATGATCTAAAGAAGATAAAATAGAATGATGAGGTAAGAAAATATCGAGTCCCAAAAACATTTGACGAATGGAGGAAATCAGTTTTCCTTCACTAATTTCTTTATAATGATATTGATGTTGATACACATAAGTCTTATATTGTTTGGGGGATAATTTTAGTTCTTGCACATCTTCAAAACAAGAAATAATGAAGGATTCAATAGCAGGATAACTTAATAAAAGTAATCCACCATATTCTAAATCATTATCCTGAGAATTTTGAAATGTTTTCATTAACTCTTGAATGACATCTAATTGATTGGAATTTTTATCACGATCAAAAATATAATATACAGAAGCATCTCTCATTTCAAGATGATATTCATCATATAATATTTTATAAATTCGATCAATATATTCACTACTACTTCTAACACTAGAAATGTTAGAATTTTTAGTATTAATCACAAAGACTTGAGAATAAGGATGATGTTTACATTTGTAATGATCACAAAATGTGAAACCATTTTTTCCTTTTCGTTTGACACTTACAAAATCATATTGAAAAACATGGGTGTAGATGTGTTTTAATAATTCAATTTCTGTTTTCTCCCCTTCAACAAGATAAACAACTTTCCCAATGTTTTTGTTTTTTTGAATTCGGATTCTATTCGTCTTCATATAAAGGTAGTCCTTCAAACATGCCACTTAAATACATTTTTTCAATATTTTGTGATTCTCTTGGATGAAAGAAAGAAATTGGCACAATTTGACTTCCTTTTTTGGTATCAAAACTAGTAACATAGATTTGATCTAAACGAAGTAAAGTGGTTTTTAAAAGGTTTGTGGAATGAGAGGCAAAAATGAACTGACTCATTACAGTATTTTTCATAAAAATGCGTATAAATAACTCTTCTAATCGATGATGAAAGCCAATGGTAAATTCATCAATTAATAACATTCCTGGATATTTAGATAAATAAAATACACAAGGTAATAAATTTAGTAAAGTTACAATTCCAATCGATTCCAAATATAATGGTAATTTTTCTTCTCTTCCTTCTTTTTGAATATAGATATCCTCTTCATAAACAACAGAAAATCCAAAATGATGTTTTAAAAGAAAAGTATTTAATTCTTTTGTTCCATACTCTTTAAGATAACCTAAAAGCGTAATCGGTTCTTCACGATAGGATTTAATATGTCGCTCAATATCCATATGAAAAGAATTTTGTAAAAATTGATTTAACTCTTTTAATTCTTCTTGTTCTTGAAGGATGGAACTTAGTTTTAATTGATGGTTGGATTCAGGTAAATTAAATAAAACATCATTGATCTTTAATTCTTCTTGAATAGTTTTTTTGTGTTCATCAATGATAAAATGGTAAACTATTTTTTGTTTTGGAAAAACAAAAGAATAAGTTAAACGAATTTCTTTTTTCTTAGAGAAGTAACAAAAATAACGAGATAAATCAACATTATTTTCATCATATAATAAGTCAAGCAAAAAATGAATGGATTCCATTACATTACTTTTTCCTGTTCCATTTCCTCCAATGAATAAAACACCTTTTAATATATTTTGATAAACATTAGAAGAGCGTAGTGTGTCATTTGTTTGTGCTTGTAAGGAAAGAGTGGTTTCATTTAGAAAGGATCTAAATCCTTCCATTTTAATTTCTTGAATCATTTTATACTCCCTTTAAAATTCTTTGATATTATCAATAGATATTGGTCTTTCTTTCTTTTCAATTTGTTTGATAAATTTTACTATTTTATCATTTACTGGTGTTAAAACTTTTAATTCTTTTCCTTTACTTGAAATGTATCCGTTAAAAAAGTCAATTTCTGTTGGTTCGTTTCTTTCTAAGGATTGTAGGCTAGAAGATTTTAAGTTTTTATATTTTTTTCCAACGACCATAATGACAATATGCTGTTTTAGTCGACTGAAAAATCCATGATGCATCATTAGTTTGTGATAGTCTAATTTTCCACCATAAGGAACAACATGAATGTTTCCTGCTTCTGCGACTTTGGTTGCCTCATCCATAATGTTTAGAAAAACACTTCTTATTTTCCTTTTTTTCATCATTTGTCCTAATTTTAATCCTGTTAATGCACCTAGGGAAGTAATACAAGAATTCACAATTAATTTTGAATATAATTCAGAATAAATATTGTTAGAGATTCTAGTTGGAAATAGTGAGGATAAAATTTCTTTTACATCTTCTAAATCCATGGAAACAGAAGGGTGAGAACCAATGACAAACTCCCCTGTACTTGTAATTTCAAGATGTCCTCTTTCTAACATGGTTGCACCATATCCAATTAGGCATCCTACACTACGATGATATCCGACAATTTTAGCAAGTAAATCTAAACAAATTCCATTTTGCAAAGATATAACTTTACTATTTTCTTTTAAATAAGGTAGAATTTCTGTTGCTACTTTTTCTAATTGATAAGCTTTTGTTGCTATAAAGACAATATCATACCTCTCTTTTAAATCTGAGATTTGTGTTACAGCAGGAACAAATACTCTTTTTTCTCCTAAAACACCACTGATATGTAATCCTTCTTTTTCTATTTTCTCTTTTGTTTCTTCTCGGTGAACAACAACAGTAAGATCATATCCTTTATCTTGAATAAAACAAGATAAAGATCCACCAATAGCTCCTATTCCTATTAGTAATATTTTTAAATTCATTTTTAATTTCTCCTCACATTAAATGATTAATTCTGTCATTATTATAGCATACTTTTATATAAAAAGCTATGAATGATTTTCTTTTCCTTTTTTGGCTTATAACTATATAAAAAAGCTGTTTATCTCCTAAGAGTTCACAGCTTTTTTATTTTATTGAATTGCTTGTTGGGCAAATTTTGTATTCACAATTTTTTCGTAAGGTGTTCTTGTTGTTAATTCTCCTGCTTCAATCATGATATCTAAAAATAGTTCATAGGCATCTTTATTTAAAACAGGACTTTTCGCCCAAGCTTCAATGGAAAGATAACGATTCATAACGGTTGTCAATTCTTGAAGTGTTGAATCCGTAAAGTAAGGTTGAATGGCTTTGGCAACTTCTTCTGCACTATGTGAATATACCCAACAAGAGCCTTTATAAATTGCATTTGTAAATTTTTGAATGACATCTTCGTTTTTTTCTAAGTAACTTTTTGTACAGAAATAATTGGTATAAGGGATGACTCCTGTAACTTCTCCTAAACTTGTTAGGATATATCCTTCTTTTGCATTTTGTGTTAGCGTTGCGGTAGGTTCAAATAAAGTGACATAATCTCCTTCCCCACTTGCAAATGATCCTGCTAAAGCGGCAAATTGAACATCTGTTCTTACATTTACTCCACCTTTATCCATAATTGATGGATCATCACGTCCAACAGTCAGTCCATTTAATTTTAAGGCATACTCTAAAACCATTTCAGGCATGCCACCTTTTCTTCCACCTAAAATAGATTTACCCGCTAACGCACTCCATGTAAAGTTTTCTTCTTCACTTCTTCCAACTAAGAAGTTTCCATCTTTTTGCGTAAGTTGCGCAAAGTTAATGGCATAATCTTCTTGTCCTTCATTATAAACATAGATGGTTGCTTCTGCTCCTGCTAGACCAATTTGAACATCTTTACTTAATAAAGATGCCATAACCTTATCTGCACCATTTCCTAAAACGATATCTACGGTTAACCCTTCTTCTTCAAAAAAGCCTTGACTCATTGCAACATATCCTGGTGCATAAAAAACAGAATGAGCAACTTCTGAAACCGTTATATGATATTGATCTTTTTTCTTACAAGCAGTGAAGGATACAGAAAACAAAACTAATAAAAAGAAACATACGACTTTCTTAAGCAAATTTTTCAATTAATTTCTCCCCTTTAATAATATTTTTTCAATTTGTTCAACGACCACATACATTAGAAAGGCACAAATGGCTAATACAAAGACACCCATCATGACTAAGTCTAATTTGAATACTTGACCCCCATACATAATCAGATATCCCAGTCCTTCTCTAGAAACAAGAAATTCACCAACAATGACTCCTACCCATGACATTCCAATGTTTATTTTAACAACACTTAACAAATTTCCTAGATTACTTGGAAAAATTAGTTTAAGAAATATTTGTAATTTTGTTGCTTTAAAACTTTGCATCATTTTAATTTTTTCTTTATCGACATTTAAATAATGTTGATACGTCGATAAAATGGTAATGACAATTAAAATAGAAATAGCAACAACAACAATTCCTTTCACATTGGTTCCTGCCCAAATAATCATAATGGGAGCTAAAGCTGTTTTTGGGAGAGAATTTAAGATGTTTAAAAATGGTTTCATGATTTGACTTAATGTTTCAAAATACCATAAAATGCTAGCAATAATGATTCCTAAACTACTGCCAATGATAATTCCAAGAATGGTTTCATAAACAGATATATAAACATGATGCATTAATTGATTTCCTTTGATATATTTGATAAGTAGTTTAAAAACAGCACTTGGTTTACTGAATAAAAATGTATTAATTATTCCTGTAGATGCTAATAATTCCCATAGACCTAAAAAAAGAACAAATAAAAGAATTTGATAACAAATGAAACGAATTTTCTTATTTCTCTGTGCTCTTTGTATTTTTATACATTCCTCATTCATTTTGAATCACTTCCCAAATAGATTCAAAGTATCTTTGAAATTCTTGATGTTGTCTCTTTTTTAATGGTGTTGGTGCATCAATTACGATGGGAAAAATACCTTTTACTTGTGCTGGTCTACTAGAAAGAATGATAATTTTATCAGCTAGACTAATTGCTTCACTGACATCATGTGTCACAATAATGGTGGTTTTATTTTCTTTTTGAATGATTTTATAAATATCTTCTGATACTTTTAATTTGGTTTGATAATCTAATGCGGCAAATGGTTCATCTAAAAGGAGAATATCTGGATGAACCGCTAATGTTCTGATTAATGCAACTCTTTGCCTCATTCCTCCTGATAATTGATTTGGATAGGCATCTTTAAATTCCCATAATCCATATTCTTTCAACATTCTTTCTACTCTTGATTTATTTTCTTGGGTTTTATTTTTTTGTATTTCGAGTCCCAATAATACATTTTGATAAATGTTTTTCCATTCAAATAGACAATCTCTTTGAAACATGTATCCAATATTACCATTGACAATGACTTTCCCTTCACTTGGTGTTATTAATTTGGAAATTAAGTTTAATATCGTTGATTTTCCTGCTCCACTTGGACCTACAATTGCCACAATTTCTCCTTCTTGAACACTAAAACTTACATGATCTAATACTTGTAGGATTCCTTGTTGATTACAAAATCTTTTACTTACATTTTCAAATTCCAATACTTTCAAAACTAAACCTCCTTTTGTAGTAGTCATTTTTAATATATGAAGGAAATAGTAATGTGTATAGGCGAGAAAAAACGAAAATAAAAAAAGAGCTGATACGATCAACTCTTTTCACTTTTTAATTACCATCATCAATCAACATTAAAATACCAGCAATAAGGTCCAAAAAAAAGATTGAACATATTTTGAAAGTAAGACTAACAGATTCATTATTCTTCTTCTTATCAAAATACCACATTGTCATAGGTATCCTCCATATTAATGGAATAATGGCAAATGCACCTAAAACACAACTAATAATTAATAAAATACGAATTGCTAATTCAAGTCCTGATTCATTACGAGTATTCGTTGCTCCTGATTGCACACTTGTTACTCTAGTTGGAGTGCCACAACTTGGACAAAATTGAGCTTCATCAGCTAATTCTTTTCCGCATTTTGTACAATATTTCATGTTATTCTCCTTTTACTTTGAAGGGTAGTGTCGATAAAAAGATATTATCTTGTTTATTTGTATCCAAATATCTACTTAGATTATATCATAGTTTTTAGATAATTCAAATACTTTTCACAAATTATATTAATACTTTTGTTAAATTAGAATTTTAAAATCCAACTTTTTTAAACCTTTTGCCTAAATTAAAATTTATTCATTTATAAAAAGTATTTTTATATTTTTTATTTTATAAAACCTGAGTTTAGGCTCTTATTCATATTGGCTGGCTTTGTCATTGTAAAAGTAAGCACCTTAGTAGCTCGAAACTACATCTACCATAGGTGCGTCTTTTTACTAATTTTAATTTAC
>CANQVW010000018.1 GCA_947627395.1 uncultured Bacilli bacterium
AAAATTGGAAAAAGAAGTGTAGGAAAAACCATTCAAGTAGAAGAAGATCAACCCATCATCATTGAAGGAATTCATGCACTCAACCCGGTATTAACTCGTTTAATCCCATCTCATCAAAAGTATAAAATTTACATAAGTCCAGTTCCTCAAATTAATATCGACGATCATAATCCTATTATATCCACAGATTTACGTTTGCTTAGACGAATTGTTCGTGATGCCATGTTTAGAAAAACTTCACCAGAAGCAACGTTTAGGATGTGGGAAGCTGTTCGAAGAGGTGAATTTAAATGGATTTACCCATGGCAAGCAAGTAGTAATTATGTCTATAATTCAAGTTTAGCTTATGAAATTATGGTTATGAAAAAATATGCACTACCTGCTTTACAAAGTATTACTGCGGACAATGAATATTTTATTCAAGCCAATCGTTTAATTAAGTTTTTAAAATATTTTAAAGATATTGATGATAAATATGTTCCGTGCAATTCTATTTTAAGAGAGTTTATTGGTGGAAGTTGTTTTTATGAATAATTGCTAAAAAAAAGTTTTAGTTTTTCTAAGACTTTTTTGTTTTTGCCTATACTCTTTTTTACTTACCACATATAGTAAAAAAGGAGGTATAAAATGAATCAAAAAAAATATCGAGATATATCTCGAAATAAAACAACTCAAAATTTATTTCCTTTAGATGAAGCTTTAGGAAAAGGAACTTTATTTAAAAATATTTATGTTCCATATAAAGTAGATCCCCTTGCGCCTATTCCAGGTGATGAAAAAGAAAGATTGCTTTTAGAAATGCAAATGTATGCACTTGCTGTTCAAGATATAGGCTTATATTTAGATGTTGAACCTAATCATAAAGAAGCTGTTGAAATATATCATGAATATTTAGAAAAGTTAAAAAAAGCTAATGATGAATATGAATCTAAATATGGAACATTAACAAAAACATCCCAATATGTGAATGGATATCCATGGCAATGGGATAAAAATAATTGGCCATGGATGATGGAGGATGAATATGTGGGCTTATAAAAAGATGTTATGGTTTCCAATCAACATCAAAAAGAAAAATTTAAAACTAGCAAAAGCCATCATCACTCAATATGGTGGTCCTTATGGAGAACTGTCTGCTGCTTTACGTTATTTAAATCAAAGATATACTATGCCTGATAGTAGAGGAAAAGCATTATTAACAGACATTGGTACCGAAGAATTGGGTCATGTGGAAATGATTTGTACTATGTATTATCAATTAACTGCTGGTGCAACCATTGAAGAACTGAAAGATGCAGGATTATGTTGCAATTATGCACAACATGGAGGAGAAATATTCATGACGGATTGTAATGGAGTTCCTATGACAACAGCAAACATTGGAGCAACAGGAGATCCACTTGCTGATTTATCTGAAGATATGGCAGCAGAGGAAAAAGCGCGTGCAACTTATGAACATTTAATGGATATGACAGATGATCCAGAATGTTTATCTGTTTTAGCATATTTAAGAACAAGAGAATTAGTTCATTTCACACGTTTTAAAGAATTATATGACTATTATAAAGGTCAAATGGTTCAAGAATAAGTGGAAAGATAAAGAATAAAAAGATATACTCAAGTAGTAAAAACCTCTTTACTATAAAGTATATCTTTCTTTATTATAAACATATAATTCATAAATTAAGTTATCGAATAGAATTTTTAAATTTTTTTATAACAAATAAAGTACTTGCTATTTTTGTCATCTTACCCAGTTCTTTTTCTTTATTTTTAAGCTAAAATTTACGTTTAAATCCATTTTAAAAGATCTTTTATAACTCTTTTCGCACGCTCAAAAAAAGAAAAAATACCTCACTCTTATGTATATTTAAAAAATAAAAAAGAGTTTAAATAATTGATTTTTAAATAAAATTGTTACATAATGAGTGTGTGGTGGCTAGAACTTTCATAAAGTTATATTTTTTATAAAAACGCTAACCACAAAAATTTTTATAATGTTAAATAAAGTATTTGCTGATTTAATGATTATGCTAGTACTTTTTTATTTAGGTTTGAAAAGCACATTTATTTTGATTTTAAAATAACTCTCGATATTTTTTAATAAAGATAAGCTAAAATAAAGAAAGCCATAACTGTCATATCGTTTTTTATGAATTTCTTCATTTTTAAACTATATCTAATTGATCTTGTTTTTGTTCATTCATCAAATTGATTACTTCATTGTGCAAAGCAAATTGGAATTTATCGACAAATTCAGTTTTGTTTGACTCATAATTATGAATGGTTGTTCTACCTAGAAGATAGTCAACAGAACCATCAAAACAATCAGTTATCGCTTTAATTAAATCTGCTTGTGTCCTTTTTTCATCTAGTAAAGTTTCAATGTTTCTTTTTCTTCGATATTATCACCTATCTATTATTAAAATTACATATAGTATAAATCAAATAAATTAAAAAAGTAAATAATTCTTGTAAAAAAATAATTAATTTGTTAATAGAAATTAGGGTGTGTAATGACAGTGTAACTACATAAATGCAATTTATCAAAGGAGGAATACATTGAACATAATTAAAAAATCTAATGAAGAATGAAGAGAAAACTTTAAAAATAAATGAATTCATAGTAAAACGTGTAACAAAATGTAAAATAATATCAACTGAAGAAAAAAAGGTATAAAATATATGAAAAAAACGTATTCTCATAAAAAGGGTAAATCATTTGATTTATCTAAATACAAAAAAAGTGCAATAGAAGTATATTTCTTGCACTTAATTTATTTATTGTTCGTTCACTAATTCTTTAAACTTATTGAAGATAATTTTACTAGATTCTTCCCCAGGAACTTTTTCAGGATGCCATTGGAAAGAAATAATGGGCAAACTTTCATGAATGAATGCTTCATTGTAACCTTCATTAGAAGTTGCAATTGGAATTAAACCTTCTGCTAAATGATCCAATACTTGGTGATGATAACTATTTATTTCCATTACTTTTGGAAAATCAAAGTAACGATTTGGATAAGTTTGTACCATATGACGTGTATTTTTGTGTGAAGTTCCAATGTCTTGAATCAAATCACCACCCATGAAAACATTGATGGATTGATGACCTCTACAAATACCTAACATAGGTACTTTATGTTTTACTGCCCATTCAACAACAATTTTGTCAACAATATCCATAGCAGGATCTCCTACTTCAGAACCCTTATTTTCTTGATGGAAATATTTTGGATCCAAATCCACTCCGCCAGTGACAACGAACCCATCACATAAAGATAGAATTGCTTCATAATCTGGACAGTTTAATGTTAGCATAATGGGAGTAAATCCCATTTTGCAAACTGCATCCACATAGGTTTCATTTACAGCTTGTTTTTTTACTCCATCTTCATGACACACACGAGGAGTTAGACCAATAATTTTAGTTTTTTTTATCATTTTTCGAACCTTACCTTTTTTAAAATTTAGACTAAAAATAACAAGGACATTGTACACTATTTTGTGTATTTTTTCAATAAAAAAAGGAAAAAAATGAAAGTAATGAAAAAAGAGTATATCTATTGACAATCTTTTCGTTTAGTATTATACTTAACTTACAAAGTAAGAAAAATGTAAAAAAATAATTTAACGAAAGTTAAGTTATTTTAATTTAACAAGTTAAAGGGGATGTATGACAATGACAAGATTTATTATGAAGCGTGATGGACGTAAACAAGTGTTTAACAGTGAAAAAATTGTTGCTGCTGTTCAATCAGCACAAAAAGCATGCCATTATGAAAATGATGACTTGGGAGAAATTATTGCGACTGTAGTTATCGAAAAAATTGAAGAATTGTATAGTCATAAGATTCCCACAGTTGAACAGATTCAGGATCTTGTTGAAGAGGCATTGATGGAAGAGGGAGCTACAACGGTAGCGAAAGCCTACATTTTATATCGTGCTGAGCGTACAAAAGTACGTGAAGATCATACAAGATTGATGAAGTCCTTATATGATATTACATTTAAACCTTCCTCAGAAGTCGATGTAAAACGTGAAAATGCCAATATTGATGGAAATACAGCCATGGGAACCATGTTAAAGTATGGAAGTGAATCTTCTAAAGCTTTCTATTTATCCCAAGTCATCGATCCAAAATTTTCAACAGCGCATACCAATGGGGAAATTCATATTCATGATTTAGATTTTTATACATTAACGATGACTTGTTGCCAAATTGATATTATTAAGTTATTTAAAGAAGGTTTTTCCACAGGCAATGGATATATTCGTGAACCACAAAATATTCGTAGTTATGCTTCTTTAGCATGCATTGCCATCCAAGCCAATCAAAATGACCAACATGGTGGACAAAGTATTCCTAACTTTGATTATGGAATGGCACCAGGAGTGAAAAAGAGTTATAAAAAGAGTTTTCGTAACAATTTATACAAAGCACTTTCTTTCTTTGATGATGATATTACCCTTGAAAAAGTAAAAGCCTTACTCCAAGAAGTGGAAGAAGTAGTACCAGTACAATTAGAAGATACAGGTTATATTCAAAAAGTTATAGAAAAATTAAAAGAACTTTATCCAAATTTAGATGTGGAATGTCTTGTAAAAAAAGTTGAGAAACTTGCCTACGATGAAACAAGAGATGCCACCCATCAAGCTATGGAAGCATTAATCCATAATTTGAACACCATGCATTCAAGAGCGGGAGCACAAGTTCCATTTAGTTCTCTAAATTATGGAACAGATACTTCTGAAGAAGGTAGAATGGTCATGGATTGTTTATTGGATGCAACCATGGAGGGATTAGGAAATGGGGAGACTCCAATTTTCCCAATTCAAATCTTTAAAGTCAAAGAAGGTATTAATTTTAATCCAGAAGATAAAAACTATGATTTATTTAAAAAAGCCATTGTTTGTTCTGGAAAAAGATTATTTCCTAACTTTTCTTTCTTAGATGCTCCTTATAATTTACAATATTATCGTCCAAATCATTATGAAACAGAAGTTGCTTACATGGGATGCAGAACAAGAGTTATTGGAAATACGTATGATCCTTCCCGTGAGATTGTTACGGGAAGAGGAAATTTGAGTTTTACTTCTATTAATTTACCAAGAATTGCCATTAAGAACTCTAAAAGTAAAAATAAAATAGAAGATTTCTATAAAGAATTAGATGAAAAAATTGAACTTGTTCGTGACCAATTACTAGAGCGTTTTGCTATTCAATGCAAAAAGAAAGTTTATAATTTCCCATTTTTAATGGGGCAAGGAGTTTGGATTGATTCTGAAAAATTGAAATGGGATGATGATGTTGAGGAAGTCATCAAACATGGAACACTTACGATTGGTTTTATTGGACTTGCTGAATGTTTAAAAGCATTAATTGGAAAACATCATGGTGAAAGTGAAGAAGCACAAAAATTAGGTTTAGAAATTATTGCTCATATGCGTCAAAAATGTGATGAATATGCTAAAAAATATAAATTGAATTTCTCTTTAATTGCGACTCCAGCCGAAGGTCTTTCTGGAAGATTTGTGAAAATAGATAAAAAAGAATTTGGTGTTTTACCTGGAATCACTGACCAAGAATTTTATACAAATTCTTTCCATATTCCTGTATATTATCATATTTCAGCCTTTGATAAAATTCGCCTAGAAGCTCCATATCATGCGCTAACCAATGGAGGTCATATTAGTTATGTGGAAGTAGATGGGGATATTGCAAAAAATCCAAAAGCTTTTGAAAAAATCATTCGTTATATGAAAGAAGTAGGCATTGGATATGGATCTATTAATCATCCAGTGGATCGTGATCCTATTTGTGGTTATAATGGTATTATTGATGATGTTTGTCCAAAGTGTGGAAGACAAGAAGGAAAAACAAAATTTGAACGTATTCGTCGTATTACGGGATATTTAGTTGGTACATTAGATCGTTTCAATAATGCAAAACGTGCTGAAGTAGAAAAACGTGTAAAACACACAGGATTAGAAGATGAAGATTAAAATTGCAGGACTCGTCAACGATTCCATTGTGGATGGACCTGGGTTAAGATTTGCTGTCTTCATGCAAGGGTGTCCCCACCATTGTCCAGGGTGTCATAACCCAGAAACTCATGATCCAGACCGCGGAAAGTTAAAAGATACACAGGAAATTATTGAGCGAATTCAAAAAAATCCTTTGTTAGATGGTGTCACCTTTACAGGAGGAGAACCTTTCATGCAACCTCTTCCTTTAAAAGAAATGGTTCTAAAAGTGAAAGAAATGGGATTAGATGTTGTTATTTATACAGGGTATACGTATGAATATTTAATGATGAATCCTCTTTTTAAAGAAATTCTATCCCAAGCAGATTATTTAATTGATGGACCATTTTTAATTGATCAAAGAAGCCTTTCCTTAGTATTCAAGGGGAGTAAAAATCAAAGAACCATTGATTTAAGAAAAAGTGACATCGAACATATTGTTGAAGCTGATCTTAGTAAATATTAAGTAGCCGAAATCATAAAAGTCATATCGAAAGATGTGGCTTTTTTGTTTTTTAAAAATATAAAAAGAGGTATAATCTTTGTCCATCAAGAATAAGATGTCAATAGAAATGAATTTTAATAAATCTAGGGAGGCTGTATGGACAATTATTATCATCACGAATTAGAAGAAATATATCCCTATTTTCAATCCAATGAAAATGGTTTGACAGATGAAATAATTCTAAAAAATCAAAAGAAATATGGGAAAAATGAATTGAAAGAAAAAGAAAAGAAAAGCAAAGCTCGAGTCTTTTTAGAACAATTTCAAGATATGCTGGTTATTATTTTAATTTTATGTGCCATTATTGCTATTTTTATTGGAGAGTTAGAGTCCACTATTGTTATCTTTTTTGTAATCACCATTAATGCCTGTCTTGGAACTTATCAATATTTTAAGGCAGAAAAATCTTTAGATAGTTTAAAAATGCTTTCTAGTCCAACATCCAATGTATTAAGAAATGGAAATATGATGGTAATTCCATCAAAAGATTTAGTTTGTGGTGATATTGTTTTGGTAAATGCTGGGGATTTAATTTCCGCAGATGGAAGAATTATTGAAGAAAATGGTTTTGAAGTCAATGAAAGTGCCTTAACTGGAGAATCCTCTCCAGTTAGTAAGACATCAAAAACCCTGCGTGATGAACATATTGCATTAGCTGACCAAAAAAATATGGTTTTTTCAGGAACATTTTGTACAAAAGGACATGCAAAATATATAGTTATTCATACAGGAATGAATACAGAAATAGGAAAAATTGCTCAATTAATTGGTGAAGTAGAAAATAAAAAAACACCATTACAAAATAGCTTAGATGTTTTTAGTAAATATTTAGCTTTACTCATCATTCTCATTTGTTTTATTGTTTTTATACTTGGAATTATGAGAAATGTTTCTGTTCTTGATTCCTTAATGTTCGCTGTTGCTTTGGCTGTTGCTGCCATCCCTGAAGCTTTAAGTACCATTGTTGTGATTGTATTAGCCATTGGTACAGAAAAAATGGCAAAAGAAAATGCCATTATTAAAAATTTGAAAGCTGTTGAAGGATTGGGATGTGTTAGCGTCATTTGTAGTGATAAAACAGGAACTCTAACGATGAATCAAATGGAAGTAAGAGATATTTATACTTCCTTAGCCATTCCAGTGTTTAAAGAACATATTTTATATAGTACAAATTATGAACTCTATCAAATGAAAAATAATAATCCAACAGAACAAGCTTTGATTCAGTATGTTGGATCTACCAAAAATACCTTTCAAGAAAAGAAAATTGGTGAACTTCCATTTTCATCATCACGTAAAATGATGAGTAATTTATATAGAATTCGTCATCAGACCATTTTATATTGCAAAGGAGCGATTGAGGTCATTTTACCTAAATGCCAATATATTGATGAAGGTGCAAAAAGAATTTTAAAAGAAGAAGATCAAAAGAAAATATTAAATCAAGTAAGCGAGTACGCAAAAACAGGAAAAAGAGTTATTGCATTTGCATATAAAATTATAAATCAAGAAAAAAGATTAACAGAAGAAGATGAAAATCAATTAATTTTTTCAGGACTTGTGTCTTTAGTAGATCCACCTCGCCCAGAATCTAAATTAGCCGTAGAAAAATGTCATCAAGCTGGAATACTTCCTATTATGCTAACAGGAGATCATAAAGAAACTGCCATTGCTATTGCGAAAGAAATTGGAATTTATCAAAATCATCAAATTGCTTTAACAGGAAAAGAATTAGATGAAATGAATGATGAAGAATTATATCAAAAAATAGATCAAATTACAGTTTATGCTAGATTGACTCCCACACATAAAATTAGAATTGTGAAAACATGGCAAAAGAAAAAACAAATTGTAGCCATGACAGGGGATGGAATTAATGATGCACCAGCCTTAAAACAAGCCGATATTTCTATAGCAATGGGAAAAATGGGAACAGAAGTAGCCAAAGATGCATCCTCCATTATTTTAACGGATGATAATTTTGAAACCATTGTGAAAGCAGTATCCAATGGTAGAAAAGTTTATGAAAACATTCAAAATGCCATTCGATTCTTACTATCAGGAAACTTTGCAGGTATTTTAATGGTTTTATTTGCAAGTATATTTTATTTGCCAATTCCTTTCGTTGCTGTTCATTTACTTTTTATTAACTTATTAACCGATAGCCTTCCAGCCATTGCCATTGGCGCAGAGAATTCTAAAAATGATTTACTAAATCAACCTCCTAGAAAAAGTAATGAACATTTTTTAAACTCATCTTTACTTACAAAAATCATTTTAGAGGGAATTTTAATTGCCATTTGTTGCTTTTTAAGTTATTATACGGGATTAAAAACAAGTATTGGTGTAGCTAGAACTATGACTTTTGCCACGCTTTGTATGGGAAGATTATTTCATAGTTTCAATTGTTCTACGAAATCCTCTATCTTTGTTAGTCCAAGTAAAAATCTTTTGTTATACCTTTCCTTTATTATTGGAATGGTACTCATCAATTCTGTTTTATTTATTCCTCCATTACAATCTATTTTTGTAGTTTTTCCTTTAACAGTAAAACAAATATGGACAACTTATTTTTATAGTTTATTACCGACATTACTCATTCAACTGATAAAATTATAAAAAAACTAGAAATAATTATAAATCATTATTTCTAGAAAATGGTATCGTTATTTATGTTGTCTTTCTTTAATGGTTTTTGTAACAAATGAAACAATTTCTTTTGGAACATATTGCTCTATAGATGCATTAAATAAAATGAGCTCCTTAATTGTTGAGCTAGATAAGAATAGATTGTTTGCTGAAGGAAACAGAGCAAAAGTATCAATATCGGGGGAAATAGAGCGATTAAATTGGAATAAACTAATTTCATCTTGATAATCGTTAAAATTTCTTAATCCACGAATAATTACATTTGCATTCACTTTTTTAGAATAAATAGAAACTAACTCACTACATTGATCCACAATCACATTAGGAATATGGCAAGTTACTTTTTTTAACATCTCTATTTTTTCTTCTATTGTAAACGTATATTTCTTTTGAGCATTTATGGCAACAACAACATAAACTTTGTCAAATACTTTTGCAACTCTTTCAATAATGTCCAAATGACCATTAGAAACAGGGTCAAAAGAACCAGGATAAACTGCAATTTTCATGTTAGACTCCTCGTATCAATTGATAAAATATATTTTCTATTCTTTAGTATAACGCAAAAAATAAAAAAAAACAAATAATTTCAAAAATATTTTTGAAATTTGTCTATGATGTGATATAATGATATAAAGGAAGTGAAAGAATGAATACAAAAGGTTCTATTAAAAATTTCTTATCTAGTCATTTAAAATTGACGATTTCTTTAGTAGTATTCTCCTTATTAACCATTATTTTAAAATTGGCCAATCCGATTATTATTCGATTCTTAATTAACGCTTCTTCAGATCCCGTTGCAAATAAAACGTTAATGATTGTTCTTACCGTATTAATGGGAGTTGTCACAGTTCTTTCCTTTGCTGTTGACATGTTAAGAAATAGAAAGTCTCTTATTTTAGGAAGTGAACTTACTGCAAGTTTACGAAATCAAGTATATTCAAACATGATGAAGGCTGAACTGTATGAAATGCAGAAGTTTGAAAAAGATGATATTTGCAAAACTATTATGGAGGAAACTCATAAAATTGGAAATGACTATATTGCAAATCATATTGTGAAAATCATTTATCTTTTCATATTGGTGTTAGCTTTTGTTATAACTATGATGGTATTTCAACCACTTTTCGGATTTATTACTGCTGTTACTTTGCCTTTGTTTTATATAGCAACAAAGTACATAGGGCGATTGAGTCAAAAATTAATTGACAAGTTTAATGTCAATAAAAATAAACAAGAAGAATTACTAAAAGATAATTTTGACCAATTAAAAATGATCAAAATTAGAAATGGTGTTAGTAAACAAGAAACTCAGTATGAAGAAATATTAAAAGAGGGAAAGAAATATTATTCTAAGAGTCTATTTGTTCAAGATACCAATGAAAATATGTTAAAAACATTATT
This sequence comes from uncultured Bacilli bacterium, assembly GCA_947627395.1. Lineage (GTDB taxonomy): Bacteria > Bacillota_I > Bacilli_A > ML615J-28 > CAG-698 > CAKOMG01. The sequence goes on from CANQVW010000018.1 coordinate 10,587, forward strand.
TGTTGATGTGTTGTGGTTTGTTGTATTCCTATGTTCTTGTATTTGGTTGGTTGGAGGAAGAGCAAACCAATATAACATTGGAAGTGTTCTTGCTTGTATTGTTCTTACCCCACAATTATATACCTCCTTTAAAAATTTAGTTGACACATATTTAAATTATCCACATGTTGAAGAATCTTATCAAAAATTAGATAAAATTTTCTCAATTCGTCAAGAAAGTAGATCTGAAAGTGTGCCTTCTTTAGAAGAAGTACATAGTTTGAAATTTAATGCTGTTTCATTTGATTATGCATCTTATGGATTAGAGGGAAAGATTAAGTTAGAGGGAATTGATTTTGAAATTAAAAAAGGCGAGAAATTAGGCATTCTAGGTCTTTCAGGAAGTGGAAAAACAACCATTGCTGATTTGATTTCTAAAATTATTCGTCCAAAACAAGGAAATGTTCTAATTAACAATTGTGATATTAATAAGTTAAATACATATTATTTACGTGATATTGTTACTTATGTTCCACAAGATTTCCAATTATTCGACGGAACCATTGAAGAAAATATTATTTATCCGCTTGTCTTAGATGAATATAAATATAATGATGCTTTAAATAAATGCCGTTTGAAAGATTTGTTTTTTTCGTTACCAAATCGAGATGAATCTCACATTAAAGATGTTAAACTAACTCCAAGCGAAATTCAAAAAATTTCATTAGCAAATGCCTTTTATAAGGATTCACCAATTATCATTTTAGATGATGCGACATCTAAATTAGATTCCACAAGTGAGACAGAAATTTTGAATGAATTTTATAAGTTGAAAAATAAAATTACTATTGTGATTACCAATCGTATTTACAATTTAGCAAAATGTGATAAAGTCATGATTATCAATGATGGTAAGGTAGTAGAATATGGAAAAAGAGAAGAGTTGTTATCTAATACAAAATCTTCATTTTCTCGTATGATGAGTGAGCGTCAAACCAATAGAAAAGTTGTATAAAATGAAAACGTCTTGCGTTCAAGGCGTTTTTTTTCTTGACAACACCAAAATATTTTGCTATAATATTAGTTAGTTTTAAAACTAATTATTGGAGGAAATATGGATATTGATCGAAATAGAGATTTAATGTATTTTATTCATAGTGTTAGTAAATTGACAAGAAATATTTTACGTCAAAAATCAGAGAGAATTGGCATGAGTGAAAGTTATCGTCCACTCATGGTAGAAATCGTTCGTAAACCTGGACTAAGTCAAGTTGAACTTGTTGAACTTACCCATTTAAAAGCACCTACAATTAGTTTGACTCTTGCAAAAATGGAAGAAGAACAATTAATTGAGCGAATTATTGATACAAAAGATCATCGAAGCATTCGTATTTATCCTTGCGAAAAAGGATATGAATTGGATAAAAATATGAAAGATTTAGTAAAACAAACTTCTATGAAATGTATGGAAGGCTTAGATGAACAAGAAATTGAACAGGCCAAAGAAACTTTAATCAAAATTATTCATAACATTCAGGAGAAAGAAATATGAGAATTTTTAAATATTTAAAAAAGTATTGGATACAAGCTATTTTAGCTCCATTATCCATGGTTATGGAAGTTTTAATGGATTTATTCTTACCCATTTTAATGACCATAATTGTAAATATTGGAATTTTAGGTGCAGATCCAAAAGGTGCAACGGGTTTAAGTGCTTTGGTGCTAAAAATAGTGGGGGAACCTACACAAACGATGGACATCATTATTCGTGTTGGTATAGTCATGATTTGTGCAACTTTTATTGGGGGATGTTTTGGTGTTTTATCAGGAGTTTTCACCAATATTGCTGCTCAAAATTATGGTGATGACTTAAGAAGAGATACTTTTAAACACATTATGGAATTATCTTTTGAACAAACGGACCAATTTACAACAGGTAGTTTAGTGACTCGTATTACCAACGACATCACGCAAGTGCAAAATATGGTTTCCATGTCCATGAGAATGGTGATTCGTACTTTAATGCAATTTATTGGCGGCATCTTCTTTTTAACGATGATTGGTACAGACTTTGGTGTTATTTTAATGATTGCTCTTCCTATTTTGTTGATCATTATTATTCTATTCTTAGTGAAAGCCAGTCCAATGTTTGGAAGAATTCAAAAAAGGATCGATAATGTCAACTCTGTTGTGCAAGAAAATGTAACAGGAGCAAGAGTTGTGAAAGCCTATGTCAGAGAAGATTATGAAATCAAACGATTTGCAACTGTTAATAATGAATTATATGAAGAAAACTACCGTGTCTTTAAATTAATGGCACTTATTAGTCCATTAATGAGTTTAATTACCTCTGTTGCCATGATTTCTGTGATGTATATCGGTGGAACAAAAGTCATTCATGACTTCAATGATGCTATGCCCAATGGAATGATAGCTGGAGATGTTATTGCCTCTACCACCTATATTACCATGATTATCAATGGGTTTATGATGCTTGCCATGATGTTTCAATCTGTTGTCCGTGGGGCAGCAAGTATTAAACGTTTAAATCAGGTGTTAGATTCTAACCCTGTTATTGTCGATGGGAAAGTAGCACAACCTAGTGAAGAAAGAATTGGAACCATTGAATTTAAAAATGTATCTTTTGCGTACCCAAATTCTTCAGGGGAAAATGTGCTCGTTGACTTAAACTTTAAAATTGAACCAGGAGAAAGTATTGGTATCTTAGGTTCTACAGGATGTGGAAAATCTACCTTAGTGCATTTAATTCCAAGATTTTATGATGTAACCTCAGGAGAAGTATGGGTCGATGGAAGAAATGTGAAAGAATATCCTTTAGATGAACTTCGTCATAAAGTAGCGATGGTCTTACAAAAAAGTGAATTGTATAGTGGAACGATTGAAGAAAACATCGCTTGGGGAAAAGAAAATAGCACTTTAGAAGAAATTCAAGAGGCAGCAAAAATTGCCCAAGCTGATGATTTTATATCTTCCTTTGAAGATGGTTACCAAACGATGGTCACGGAAAAAGGATCTTCCTTATCAGGAGGACAAAAACAAAGAGTCTCTATCGCAAGAGCATTACTTAGAAAACCTAAAATTTTAATTTTTGATGATTCTACATCAGCACTTGATTTAGCAACAGAAGCAAAATTATATGAAGAATTAAGTGCAAAAATGGATGATACAACCAAAATCATCATTGCGCAAAGGGTGGCAAGCGTAAAAAATGCGGATAAAATTATGATTTTAAATGAAGGAAAAATTGTTGCTTTTGCCCCTCATGACGAGTTAATTAAAACTTGCCCAATTTATATAGATATTTATAATTCACAATTAAAGAAAGAAGGTGATGAAGATGGCAACTCAAACAAATAAAGTCACTCCAACCCTTCCTATAGGACGTGGACCAGGTCGTGGAGCAGGTAGAGGAATGCCGATTGAAAAACCCAAGAATGCGAAGGAAACCTTACGTAAATTAATGAAATATATTTCATATAAAAAGAAATTATTTATTTCTTTAATGATTGTGATGTTTTTTGTAACTTTACTCAACTTGTTTTCTCCAGTTTTACAGTCTTCCGCCATCGATGCTATTACTCCAATCGGATCTGAAGGAGCTAAAATTGGAATATTACAACACCTTGTTGGAAAAATTATTCATGAAGATTATTTTACATCTACTGGACAAATGAATCATCATTTTTTTATTCCTTTTTTAGTTATGTTAGGTATATGTTATTTGTTTTCAGCAGGGTTATCTTATTTCCAACAAAGAATAGCTGCTAAATTATCACAAGAAACAGTTCGTAAAATGCGTAATGATTTGTTTGAAAAATTTGCGAAATTACCGATTCAATTTATTGATACTCATGCTCATGGAGATTTAATGTCACGTATGACCAATGATGTGGAAAATGTTTCTAATGTTATTTCTCAATCCATTGGATCTTTAATCTCTGGTGTTATGACGATTATTGGAACTTTAATCATTATGTTTATTTATAACTGGTTACTTGCTTTAGTTACCATATTTGTAACCTGTATTACCATTACGTTATCTAGATTACTAACGAGAAGAATGTCTAAATATTTTAGAAAAAGATCTAAATTATTGGGTGAATTAAATGGACATGTGGAAGAAATGGTAACGGGATATAAAACAGTGCAAGCTTATTCTAAAGAACAAATGGTAGAAGAAGAGTTTAATACATTATCCAAAAAATATACAAAAGTATCTATCATTGGAGAAATTTGGGGAGGATCCATGGGACCTGTCATGAATTTCTTTGGCAATTTAACCTACCTTTTCATTGCTATTGTTGGTGCACTTGTCTTAATTTATCATCCACTTGGAATGATGATCTCAGTCGGTACAATTGCTTTATTCTTGTCATCTGCTAAGCAATTCTCAAGACCTATCAATGAAATCGCGAATTTATTTGGGCAAATTCTAAATGCTATGGCAGGAGCAGAAAGAATCTTTGAAATTCTAGATGCTAAAGATGAAATCGATGAAGGAACTAAAACTATTGATGAAAATAACTTTGCGGGAAATATTTCTTTCAAAAATATTGATTTTTCCTATGTGGAAGGACAAAGAATTTTAAAGAACTTTTCTTTAGAAGTTAAAAAAGGTGAAAAAATAGCTTTAGTTGGTGCAACAGGAAGTGGTAAAACCACCATCGTGAATTTATTGATGAGATTTTATGAAGTGGATTCAGGTAGTATTCAAATTGATGGAGTAGATATTCGAGATATTTCAAAAGATGAACTTCGTCATGCGATTGCTATTGTTTTACAAGATACTGTACTATTTCAAGACACTATTGAAAAAAATATTAAATATGGTCGTTTAGATGCTACCTTTGAAGAAATGAAAGATGCTGCAATTTTAAGCAATGCCAATTACTTCATTCGCAAATTACCGAATCGTTATGATACGATGTTAACAGAGGGGGGAAGTAATTTATCGCAAGGACAAAGACAATTATTATCTATTGCAAGAGCTGTACTAGCCAATCCAAAAATATTGATCTTAGATGAAGCAACATCAAGTGTGGATACACGTACAGAAAAGAATTTACAAGATGCCATGAGTAATTTAATGAAAAATAGAACAAGTCTAATTATTGCCCATCGTTTATCTACTATCCAAGATGCGGATAAAATTGTGGTTATTGATCATGGTGAAATCCTTGAAATTGGAAATCACAAAGAATTATTGAAAAAACAAGGAAAGTACTATGAACTTTATATGACACAATTTGCGGGAAAAGCAATATAAATATAATATTAAGAAAAGCTGTTAATTGACCTTATAAGTCTCTTAACAGCCTTTTTTAAACTTTTAGTTTCATCCATTTTAAATTCACAAAACGAACATTATTACATACACATCGAATGATTTGATCTACTAACATTCCAGCCCATGAACCAAGTAAACCAAATTTAAGTGGATAACATAGAACATAAGCAAAAGCAGGACGAATGAAAGTAACACTAATAATAGAGTTTTTGGCAGTGTATTTTGTATCCCCAGCTCCACGCAAAATCCCCGTTGTTACCCATTGTAAACTCTGAGGCAGCATAATAATAGAGGTATATATTATATAATCTCCAGCCTCTTGGACAACAGACTCATCATTTGAAAAACATCTAGAAAGGGGATATCTAAATATAATAACCAATATCATTGTAAAAATTGCAATAGCAACACTTAATATTTGAGATATTCTTCCATATGCAAAAGCTTTTTGCAAATCTTTTTCACCTAAAGCTCTTCCAACTAAAGCACCAGCACCAATGGCAAAACCATCTGTTATATTAAAACTCATATTCATCATATTTGTAATAATAGAATTAACAGCAGTCGTATGTGTTCCTAAGCGATTCACAATCATTGCGATGATAAAGAATCCTACTCTCATAAATAGTTGTTCAATAAATGCAGCCATACTTACATTTAAAATATTCTTTAAAACAGGTTTAGATAATCTCCAATCATCTAAAAAGTGAATAGATAAAAATCCTTTCGCATGAAAAACAGAGAAAAAAGCTATCAAACAGGCTACCAAGTTTCCAATATCTGTAGCAATAGCAGCTCCCATAACTCCCATTTCTTTAAATCCTAAATGACCTGTAATCATACAATAATTGAAAAACACATTAACAATATTCGAAACAACATTCGTCAATAAAGTGATGGTGGTTTTACCAATTGCTCTTTGTCCAGAACAAATGATTAAACGAATGTAATTAAAAATTAAACCTGCACTAACAAAACGAAAATAAGTTGTAGCAAAGTCGATTGTATCCTCTTGAGCTCCAACTAGCCATAGAAATGGTCTAGCAAAAACAATTGCTAATAGGGTAATCAGTATGGATACCATCATCCCAATAATTAATGTATGTCTTAGAACTTGGTTGGCAGATTTTGGATCATTTTCA
>CANQVW010000019.1 GCA_947627395.1 uncultured Bacilli bacterium
CGATACTCAATAATTTCTTCTTCATAGAATCTCCTTTCTTCATATTGATGTGTTCATTCGTAAAAAGAATAAAACAACACATTGTATATTTTATCACAAAATACAGGCTTTGTTAATAAGAAAAAAAACATTTTTCTTCTATTTTTTTATTTTTTCATCAACATTAAGAAATTGGCACAAAAAAAGATAGACTCATAAAATCATGAGACTACCTTTTTATTCTTAGTTTTCTGTTGGTTCAATCGTTGGTAAAGTATAATCACTTTCTCCATATCCAGTTAGTTCAATGCTATAACATACATAGTAACTAAATTGATACATTGCTCTTGCTTTAGCATGAACAGATACAATTACACTTGTGATTTTGTTATTGACAATTTTAACTTTAAATGTATATACATCATAAGTTAATAAATCTGGCATATAATCATAACCAAACATATCACAGAATAATCTTTCACGATATTCTTCTTTTACATTAAAATATCCATCTTCACCTGCTTCAAGCATTTCCATTTGGATTGTTTTAACATCAAAATAATCTAAAAGAGTTGTTTCTAATAATTCATCTAATGTTCCCTCTTCAACAGTCCATTGGTCATCTTGACCTTTTGAATAAACATGAAACATATCTTCACCATCGATTTTTCCAAGATATTCTAAGTAATAGGTTGTTACAATTCCTAGATTTGTAATGTCTACTTTTGCAACATTTCCTTCAATCGTGTAAGTGACAGTATAAATTTCTTTTCCTGATGGGCTATCTGCATAACATTGTAAACGATAAGTATAATTATCAAATAATTCTTGCAATGCAGCTTCTAAAGCTTGTTCATCTGTTGTTCCAACCTCTTCATTTAAATCCTCTAAATTTGGACGAGTTGCTTCTTCATCTTTAGATCCTACTTGTGGAATAGTGAAGATTTCTCCCTCACCATAGGTAATATCCAATTGATAATTATCATATTCTACAATCATTTCAACAAGATGACCTTCTTCATCTAAACGAAAAGCAAAGCGATAGAATAATTCTTCATCTGTTAATTCAATTGCTTGACCTTGATAAACAATATAGCCAACATTGAATACTTGAAATAAAGCAACCTTCATATCAGGAATAGCTTCATAACAACCCGTTCTTTCATCATAGCTAAAGAACATACTCATGAAGACATCCGTGTTAGACATCACTTCATGATTGAATAAATATTGATATGGAAGAGGAATATCTTCAAAGAATTCTTCAATGATTTGATAAGTACCATCTACACCAGTAATAAATCCTCCTGATGACAAATAGTATTTTTTACCATTTGGTAGAACATATAGTCTAAATGGACTAATTTCATCTCCACTAATGTAATCATCAACATAAATTTGAATGGTTTCAGAAGTATCATCACATGTAACTGTGTAATTCATCGTATAGAATCCTTCATTTTTTCTTTCATATAGAGCTAAATCAAGAGGGTCGACTAAAGCTTGAAGTCCATAATCTTCCATTTCTCCATAATCACTAAAGAAATATTCAACTTGCCATTGACTTAAGATATAGGTTCCTCCCATATCAAAAATTTGATTAAAACGAACTCCGATATATTCAATTCTTTGATCAACAACTTTAATTTTTACATCGGGAACTTCAATTCTAAAGAAATCATAGTAACCTAATTCTCCAAAGAAACTTGTAGCAAATTGATATTTATATCTTGCTTTTGGTGTGAAATATCCATCTTCTGTTACTTCAAAGTCTTCACTATGATATGGGCTAAAATCAGTATTAATTGCATATCGATATTGTTGGGCAATCGATGGAGTCATCACTGTATGGAATCCTACATCTATCCAATCTAAATTTAATACATAATATAAATTCATATTAGGTACATAGTAAGAAACAACAGTATCTCCATTTGCTGGATTGTATGAATATATTTCGTTTCCACAAACTTCAAAGTAATAGCGACTTCTTTCATATTCTGAACTATCATCATCTGTTCCTGAAACAGTAGTATTATAAGCTTCATAATAATTAATAGCTACATTATCCATTGGTGTATCAAAAGCTTTTTGCAAATCAGCAAGATCCGTATCACTTTCTGTTTCACTTTGACTATCTAAGCCTGGAACAATACCCTGACAATGGGTATAAAGAGCAGGAACATCAAAGGAATGGATTGATTTAAAGCTAAGTTGAACAGATAAATCCTTAACTCCATCCACATCTTTACCTTTAAATTCAATATATCGAACACGATTATCTTGAATTGATAATAAGATGGATTGAATAGAACCAAATCTTTCAACACTCAAATCTCCTGTAACAATATATCCATCAATTAATGCATTCATAACTAAATCTAAATAAGCTTCTTTACATACATATAAATGACTTGTTGAATTGTATTCAAAAGCTTCTGAATATCGAATAAGTTCTCCATCTTGATTTGCAAATTTAAAACTCATTTGTAATGTTGGTAACTTTAATTGATAAACACTATTTAAAGTATATTCTTCATCCCAATATCCATAATCATTGACAAATTGACGAACAAAAATTCGATAAAGACTAGAATTATATTGAATATATTGAGAATATAAATAACTTGGATATCTTCCAAATTTATATTGAATAATACCATCTTGAACATCCATATCTATGCTATAATTTTGACCAGCCTTTGTCGATTGATAGGTTAATCCAAATTGGTTATAATAACCTAAATATGCAAAAGCACGATCAAATTCACTGACATAAGATGTATCTGGCATTTCAAGAGAACATTGGTCAAAATCACGAAGTTCAAACTTCATGGTTGCATATAATTCTTCTCCTGTTTCATCAACATATTTAAATCGACCAGAAATATGATAGAAATTTGTTCCAACAACTTTTAATTTTAATCCTTCACAACTAATATTGGTTTCAGGTATTTGTCCAAAGTCAATTCCTGTAACATAATAGAAGAAATGTCCAAAAATAACATAAAGGATTGCTAAATCATAACCTTCAATGGGAACAAAATATCCATTTTCACCTACTTCAAAATAATTTGCATTTAGTTTTAAAAGATTGGTTAATTCAATAGAAAGTAAATATCTTTCTAACTCATCTTCTGTATAAAAATCATAATTATTTTCAGGATCTACTGTTGGAACTGTTAGATAGGCATGAGCAATTTCATCCCAAGTACGAATATAAGTGAAACCATTGTATGAACTTTGACATACTGTCGGTGTTTTAATGTACTCTAATTCTGTATAATCATGATCATATCGATTGATTAAATCAATAGAACCTGTTATTTTTACATTATCATAGGTTTTCGCAAAGGCTTGTTTTATTCCTTCTTCACTGATATTGGCTCTTTGATTACTTTCATCATCTAAGGTTGGAAGAAAATCATTAAAATCTATTTCAACAATTTCTACTTCAAATTGACTATCATTATAATCAATAACAGAGATGACATAGTTCTGGGTATTTCCATTTTCTTGATAAGATATTTTAACTTTTTGAATAATTTGATTTAATTCTAATTCAATGGAAATGTTGTTAAAGGAAGAACCATCTAGATTTAAAAGATTTTTTAACACAGTAGGAATGGATTCATCTTTGACTTTATATTTTCCTTCAGAAATGATTTCAAAATCATCTGCATTTAAATTGGTTATGATAGAGGTATAATAACGATATAGTTCTCCATCATCGATATTAGTTCTACGATATTGTTCTTTATATGGAACTAATTTGTAATAATCTTGCTCAATACGATCATATCCATAATAAATAACTTCACCATTTTCGGTTGTTTTGACTAAGTTTTTATAAAAACTATACAATTGAACACCATTATGTTCAATTTGAATGGTGTAGTTGTTCCATGGTTGAACTAGTGCTGTTCTTAATGGAGTCAATCCATCAATCACAATAACTTGAATGGTTTTTGTATAGGTGGATTGTTGATGAACATAGGTTAATTTTGCTGAATAAACTCCTGCAACGTCTTGATGGACACTGCTATAATCTAACATGCTTTCTTCAACAGGAATTTCTTTATCATTCACTTTAATTTGAAAGCTTGATTTTAATAATTGAATCAATTGTTCATTTGTAATGTTTTCTTCAACATAGAATTGAACATCATTTCCTGTAACAACAACTTCATCATTTTCTTGTTTTACTACTTCAATAGTCACACTAAGTTGATAAGTTTTTTCTTGATATTCATAAGTACATACAATCTCATAAGTTCCAATTTTAGTTGTATCTACAGTTCCTTGAATCATATCTAAAGTTGTTGGAACAATTTCACCTTTTACAATAATTTGAAAATATTTAGTAACATCGATGGAAGCTGAATTTTGAAGAATGGTTGTTTCTTCATTGGTTTGTTTGATTTCAACTTCTCTTTCAACAACTTCAATCGTTACACTTAATTCATGTACTTTATCATTATAGGTATATTGACATGTAATGGTATATTTTCCAATTTTAGTTGTATCTACAGTTCCTTGAATCATGTCTATCGTAACAGGAACTTCTTCGTTGTTAACTTCTATTTTAAAATAATTTGTTAAATCAATTTCACTATTTATATAAACGGTGGTTTCTTCATCTGTCTTGGTTATTTTTACTGTTTCTTTTGTACAAGCAACAAGTAAAAAAGTAACAACAAAGCAAAGACAACATAGAACCAACCTTTTTAATTTAACCATAATACCCTTCTTTCTATGAATTGTTTATTTTAAAAAATTGGGATAGCTTGGTCACTACCCCAATTCATAAACGACTAAGCTGTAGCTTTGGTGTAATCTTGATTTACTTCATCAAATTCATAATATAAATGAATACCTTGAGCTGTAACTGTTAAAACAACAGGATCACCATCATAATCAAATGTTAATGTTTGATTATTATTTGAAAGTTCATATTCAAATTCACCAGTAATACCACTTTCATTGACTGTAATTGTTGTTTCGGTTACAGTAACACAAACTTTACCACGACCATTTACCCATTTTCCTAGAAATGGATTACTTGATACTTCTTCTCCCACAGCCAATACTTTTACTTTTACTGTTAATGTGTATGGTTTTTCATCCACTGTATAAGTTAATGTGACATCATATTCACCTGCTACATCAAATTGAACAGCAGATGCATCAATCATGTTGCTTTCTACAGGAACTTCTATTGCATCCACTGTGATTTTAAATAACTTAGTGAAATCAAATGAAGTATCTCCATTTTCAATTTCTTTGGTACCATCTGCTTCTGTAATTTCAACAACTTTTTCTTTAACTGTAACTTGAACTGTTTTTGTATAAGATTTACCATCGACAGTATACGTTAATACAACATCGTAAGTTCCTGCTTGACCAAATTTAACAGCTGTTGCATTAATCATTCCAGGAATAACAGGAACATCTTCTCCATCAACTGTGATATTAAATAACTTGGTAAAATCAAAGTCTGTTGCACTACCTGAAATTTCTGTTGAGGCATTTGTTTGTGTAATTTCAACAATCTTTGTTCCTTCTCCAACTACTTCAACTTCAGCAGTTCCAACATATTTTTTACCCATCCAAGGGAAGATGATAGTTACTTGATATGTACCTGGGGCATTAAAATCAACTTCAGATGTATCAATGGTTGCACTTGCAAGAGCTGATCCTGAATAAGTTGTTTCTGCTAATGAACCATCTTTCTTAGCTTTAACTGTAAATAAACTCTTGAAATCAAAAGAAGTGTCTCCTTGTTTAATTTGGTTCGATGAATTAGATGAACTAATGGTAACTGTAGGAGTTACTTTTTTAAATTCCCATCCTTCTTCAACCCAAACATCCCATTTAATTTGTTTAGTTACTGTTAATTTATTTTCACCTAATGTTAATTCGTATGAATAATCAGTTCCATAAAGAACGGTAATTACATTATCTTTAACGGTATAAGTTCCAATATATTTATCGGCAATACTTTGTCCATTTCCATATTTTAAGATACCATATCCTGTAATAGTGTAGTAAATACATGAATATGTTGAAGAACCACCATCATGATAATAAATACCTTCATAAGAATCTTTTTCAATAGCAGTTGCTTTTCTTTCCTTGATTTGTAAGATATAAGCAAAAGTTTCTTCTCCTACTTCAACAAGAATCTTATCTTGAATCATTTGGTAAGTTCCAGTTTTGTCTTTACTTGTAAAGCTGCCAAACCCATCTAATGTGAAGGAATCTTCACCCACTTGGTATGTTCCTCTTTCTTCACTTGGAAGAACAAAGGCTGAAGCGGATGTAAATTGAAGTAATGCAATTTCTTCTCCATTTTGTTTGATTACAACATTGTTTCCTGCGGCTATATCTCCTTCTACTTCAACAACTCCATATTGATTTTTACCATTTTGGAAGATGTAAAGAGAACCATCTGCTACTGTAAATTTGTTTAAATATGCGGAACTAGATGTATAAACATCTGTTAATGTGGCATCTTTAATGAAACAATAATAATCACTATATTTTTCCTCTACACCCATTTTATGAACATAAAAGATTCCATTTTTTACTGTTCCTTCAAAACTATATGCTGAAGTACATTCAATTTTAATTGACTTATCTTCATCATTATAAGTGAATGTTCCATCAATAGTTTTTACAACTGTTTGAAGATCATCATATTCATCTCTTACAGTTGTGTTACAACTAAATTTAACAGTTCCATCTTCAAATAATTCAAAAGTATATTTATAATCTTTATATGTTTTATTTTGAGCAGTAGATCCGTATGTTCCAAGTAATGAACTATCTTTATAAGGTAAGGTATAAATTTCAACACTTAGTTCAGCGGTATAAGTTTCATCATCATGTTGATAAGTCAAAATAACTTTATAATTTCCTGGTGTTTTAAAGGAAACATTAGATGCATCAATCATTTCATCTGTTACTTCAACAGCTACACCATTATAAGAAATAGTAAAATAAGGTTTAAAATCATGACTTTCAACAGTATCTAATAAGCGAACAACATCTTGAGATACTTCAATAAAAGCTTTGTATAATTCTACTTTTGTGAAAATAACTTCACTACTAAGAATTGTTCCTGTTAGAATATTTCCATTTTGACTTTGTGTTAGTTCAACCGTTCCATAAGAATCTCTAAAAGCATAAGGAGATGGGTCAAACACAATGGTTAGTTTTCCATCATGAATCACATAAGTTCCGAAAGTTTCATTATCCTTATTCTTACCTTCATAGATCGTAGCTACACCACATCCATTTAAGTGTAAAGTATATTTTAAACTATTGCTGTCTTTGCTATCGACAAAATCTCCATTATATCCATCATTTTCAATCACTGTATAGTTTTGATCTGTAATTTTTAATGTTACTTCATCACTAGACTTTGTTGTTACAACAAAGTAATTTTGAACAACACGATAAGTCCCTTCAACAGTTCCTGTTAATGTACCAAATCCATCTGCGAAAATTTGATCATTTCCTGATTGATAAGTACCACGCTCTTCTGATGAAATCTTTCCATAGGATGAAGTTTCTGTACTACTTGTTACTTTAACAGCACATAATTCATCTCCATCTTTTTGAATTGATACAACATTATCTTTCACAAACAAACTTTCATCTGCTTGAACTTCACCAATATAAAGATTATCTTTTATAGCTACTAATTTAGTAACTTCATCTCTTGTATAAGATGCAACGGTTAAAGTTCCTGAGGGAGTTACTTGAAATACTTTAATATCAGTTGCACTTTGGATAAAAAGGATAATAGAATTATAAGCTGTGTTTTTCGCAAATAGGATACCATCTTCTTCAACTGTAGCTTCAAAGTTACGTTTTGTTGATGAATTTGAATCATCCGTTAAAGAAATCGTTAGTTTATTAGTTGCTGCTTCATATTCCCAAGTACCCGTATAATTTTTTTTTCCTTCAACATAAGTTGCAACATTGTCTTTTTCTAATGTTAAAGTATAGCCATAATCTGCATAAGTATATTCGCCTAAAAATGCGGGTAAAGTGGATTGTTCTTCACTAAGTACAACGACTTCAAATGTTTCTGTATAAGTTTCTTTGGTTTGTAGACTTGTGTAAGTTAAAATAACTGGATAAGTTCCTGCAACTGTAAAGCGAACAGCAGAAATATCAATCATACTCATTGTAATAGATTTTGCAAATCCATCTTCATAAATCTTAAATAATTTAGTAAAGTCAAAGTCTGTATCTCCGTAAGGAATTTCATTTGAAACATCACTGCGTAACAATTCAACTTCAATTTCATATCTTGTGCCAACTTTTTGGAAAACAGCATTATCCGATTTTCTAACTAAAGCATTTCCATAAGATTTGAATGTAAAGAAGTGATCAACACCTGAAATGGTTGCTGTTAAATCTTTACCATCGATAACATAAGTATATAAGCTTGGACTTAACATTTCATCTTGTACATCCCATATTAGGCCACCCCAACCATCAATGGTGATTTTAACTGTTCCACTTGTCGAAATATAATCTCCTTGATGTCCATCTTGTTCCGCAAGTGTAAATGTTTTATCTGTAAGATTTAATTGAATTCCTATTCTTCCTGATTTTGCTTCAAGAACAACACGATTATTTGGTGTAGAATAATATTTACATTGTTCACCATTATAAGTAGCCATACCAAATCCATCTAGGATTAATACATCACTACCATTTTTATAGGTATCTGCAGTAGATTCAATAACAGATAACTTATGTAATGTAAAGCTATCAATCATAACGATAACAATTAATTCATCACCACTATATAAACGTACTTTATTTCCTTCGATTAAAAGATCCTCTGTTGTTACAACATAAGCTTCATTTTGGTAAAGAAGTACTGTCAAATTGCTATACATTGTTAAATAGATTTCACCTTTACTGTAACATAAACTTTGGAATTGTTTATCCTGTGGGACAAATATCCTCATATAATCAATATCATCAGGATAATCAGTATCCATAGCTAATAATATGCCACTATCATCGATAACTTTGATATCATAAACATACCATTTACAATCCATATGAATAATTCCAGTCTCTGGATCTAATGTCCATGTTCCTGAATTAGATGAAGAGAACCAATAACATGTACCATCATTTCTAATGACAATGCTTGTTTTATTTCCACTTGAATCATAGGTATTAAATTTACCAATGTAAGGTAAATTATCTGGATTTTCAGGTAATTCCTCTGGTGGAGTTGGTTCAGGAATTTTATCTGTCTTTTTGAAGGAGACATTTGCACCATCACCATAAACATCTGTGAAAATAATTCCTGTATCAGATTTATAGATTGTGTAATCTCCTTCTTTGACATCTAGATAACGAACTCCTTGTTCATCTACTGCAATGACATAATCATAAACATAACTTTCACCAGATAAATAAGTTACAGTTCCTCTTCCTGCTTCATCATTACTAATTGTAATGTAAATTCCTGCATAAGTATAAATACCTGCAAATTCATTGTTTGCGGATTGTTCAATCTTTGGATCTTCAACAGCTGTTGTACCCACTTGACTAAAGTACATTTTGTAAGAAGTTGAATTTCCTTGAATTTGAATTTCTGAAATGTATTGATTTTCAACTTTTAATTGTAAAGAATGAACTTTATCAGAATATGGAGCTAATAAATAGTCATATTTTTCTAAAGAAGCATTTTTTAAAATATATACTCCTTCTTGATAATTAAAGTCTGTAGATTCCACTTCAACGTCATACATATAAGGTGCATATTGATAGTTCCAAGCACTCATGAAAGATCCTGAATTTAATTTCCAATTTCCTTGTGCATCTTTGCTATAATATTTTGTTGGTATTCCATTATTTAAAATGAAAATAACTTCACCTAATGTTCCTAAGTTCGCATGTAATGCAGTTAAAGTTCTTTCAATGATTTCAATTTCTGTATCATCTAGGTGGATTGTTAAAGTATAATTGCTATAGTCTTGATTTGCAGCTGTAGCAAGTAATTGTAACTCTTCTTGAGTTGCTCCTGCTTTTACAGTGACATTGACAGTTTTAGAATAAGTTTTTCCGTCTAATACATAATTCAATGTAACTTCATAGGTATTAGCAACGTTAAAATTAACTTTAGAAGTATCAATCCATTCTTTTTTGACTTCTACATCTTCTCCATCGACTGTAATTTGAAATAATTTTGTGAAATCAAAAGTAGTATCTCCATTTTCAATTTCTTTAGATTCTGTTGTTTCACTAATTAAAACAACTTTTTCTGTTACAGTTTCTTTTACTTCAACCTCAATGGTTTTTGTATAGTCTTTACCATCTAGTGTATAAGTAAGTGTAACTTCATAAGTATTAGGAGTGTTAAAATCAACTTTAGAGGTATCAATCCATTCTTTTTTGACTTCTACATCTTCTCCATCGACTGTAATTTGAAATAATTTTGTGAAATCAAAAGTAGTATCACCTTTTTTAATTTCTTTAGATACATTTGTTTCTTTTATTTCCACGGTTTTTAATGAACTTGACTTTGCAATAACATTTAATGTGGCTTCTTTTGTGTATTTTGTTGCATATTCCTTGTCATTTAAAATTGTATCGTTGATATAAGCAGATAAAACAACTTTATAGGAGCCTACTTGATTTAAATTAACTTCTGATGAGTCAATCATATCTTTTGTAACTTCTATTTCTTCGTCATCTACTTTGATTATAAACATTTTGGTAAAATCAAAGGAAGTTGCTCCAACTTCAACTTGGTTATTTTCGGTTAATAAAATTTCTACTTTTTTCTTAATTTCTTTGTTATCTTTATTGCCATGACATCCAGCAATTAGAAAAATACAAACAAAGGTTAGAAAAATAGAAAATATTTTTTTGATTGTTTGCTTCATTTTCTCTCCTCCATCAAAAATATATTATATCTTATTTTACACCCAAACAGAATTGATATCAAATTAAAGTTTACGGAAAACGCTTTATTTTGCGATTTTATAGTAACTTTTTTTATATAGTAAAAAAAGGAGAATAAAATTCTCCTTTAATTGCTCTATGAATATTTCCTATTAAATTTTGTTCTTTCATCCTTCTTCTGTACTAAAGATTGTTTTTAAAGCATTCTTTTCTAATCTAGAAACTTGGGCTTGAGAAATCCCGATTTCTTCCGCAATCTCCATTTGTGTTTTATCTAAAAAATAGCGTTTATTAATAATATCCTTTTCACGATCATTTAATCTTTTTAGCCCTTGGCGAATGGTTAATTCTAATATTTTTTTATCTTCAGATTGGTTGTCATCGCCAATTTGATCAATTAAATAAATTTCATCTGTTCCATTATTGTATATCGGTGTATAAATAGAAACAGGGTCTTGAATTGCTTCTAAGGCAACAATGATATCAATGGGTTCTGTTTCAATGGCCTCCCCTATTTGTTCAATGGTAGGTTCCTTTTGATGCTCTTGAATGTACTTCTCTTTATATTGTAGTGCTTTATATGCAATATCTTTTAAAGATCTAGATACACGAACAGAGGAATTATCTCTTAAATATCTTCTAATTTCTCCAATAATCATCGGAACAGCATATGTTGAAAAGCGAACTCCATGAGATAAATCAAAGTTGTCGATGGCCTTTAAGAGTCCTAGACAACCCACTTGAAATAAATCATCTAAATTTTCTTTTCGATTAGAAAATTTCTTTATTACGCTCAACACCAACTTTAAATTTCCATAAACCAGTTCATCTCTAGCCTCATCATCTCCACCATGTGAAAGAGGCAAAAGTTCCATAATTCTTTCATTACTTATGGTGACTAAATCTGAAGTATTAATTCCTGTAATTTCCACACGATTTCGCATACTTAAACACCTCCACTATGTATATGATGAGTGTTTTTTTTATTTTTTATGCAATTTGTGTGAAACAAGTTTTAAATCAATTATGAAAGTTCTACTTTATCAGAAATATAATGGCGAATTTTATCAATAATCTTTTTTTCTAATCTAGAAATGTAAGATTGTGATATTCCTAAGAAATCAGCCACTTCTTTTTGCGTCATTTCATCTTTTCCAAATAAACCATAACGCATAGAAATGATTTCTCTTTCTCTTGGGGACAAGGCATACAATGCTTTGTACAATTTTATTTTGTCTTCTTCTTCTGTCATTTTATCTAATGCTTGATGATCTTCTGATGATAAAATATCAGCAAGAACCATTTCATTTCCTTCACTATCTACATTCAATATTTCATCTAAACTTACTTCTTGACGAATTCTTTGTGTTTTCCTTAAATGCATAAGAATTTCATTTTCTATACATCTTGAAGCATAGGTTGCAAGTTTAATATTCTTTTCCATTTTAAAGGTTTGCACACCTTTAATTAATCCCATTGAACCAATACTAATTAAATCTTCTATATTAATTTTAGTAGATTCAAATTTTTTCGCAATGTATACGACCAAACGTAAATTATGAGTAATTAATGTATTTCTTGCTTCTATATCTCCCTTTTTTGATAGAAGCAATAATCTTTCTTCTTCCTCTTCAGATAAAGGTGGGGGTAAAATATTTGTACTATTGACATAGTAACAAGAATGATGAAAAATAAAATCAAATAACCTTCTAAATAATGAAAACATCTTTCTCCTCCTACTCGAATAAATGAACATTTAATAAGCAATCAGTAGATAAATCTGCGAAAGCAATCAACACATTCTTATGAATTTTTTTATGATTCACAAGAAGAATAAAATCTTTTGGACAAAAACATTCTATGCTTACATCTCCTCCTATCGTTTGAACATGAACTTTTCCAATGGATTTAAAATGGGGTGAGTAATATTTTTGATGTAAAAATACAATGGGTTTTCCTAAAGACATACTTTGATTCCCTGTATCTAAAAATCCAAGGAGTTCTTTTTTTTCATGCTGACATTGGATAATAACATGATATTGCTGTTGGTCATCATTTATGACTACTTTTCTTTGATTTTGAATTAAAAAGAATAGAGAAAGAAAGACGATTGCGAGTAATAATAAAAACCCATGCAAATGAAAACTTTGAACTATTCCGATTAAAGAAAATTCTAATAAATAGTATAAAGATAATTGCATGATGTATTTTCCTGGATGTTCATAACGAAAAGAAAAAAATACTAAAATCATTCCTCCAAAGATTTTAAATAACAAAAAGAAAAAAGAATCTAAAAGGAAAGCAAAAAGAAAAAGAGAGCTTAAAACTGAGGAAAGAAATAGACGAATTTTAGATACTTGATCATGAAACAAATAATGAATTAAGGAAATAAAAATATAATGAATAAGAAAGTTTATAAAAAAGATG
Source organism: uncultured Bacilli bacterium (assembly GCA_947627395.1). GTDB lineage: Bacteria > Bacillota_I > Bacilli_A > ML615J-28 > CAG-698 > CAKOMG01. Next base: position 13,354 of record CANQVW010000019.1, read on the forward strand.
TAATCAACATAAAGAACCATTATTATACCCTCCTCAGTATGGATAGGAGTATAACAAAGAAGGAATAAAAAAAATGTCAATTTGAAATAGTAAAAAAAATGAGGTCATGTTCTTTAGACCTCATCATTTCTATTTAAATTTATTGCTATCTAACCATGGAATAGGTTCTCCACTCACTCTTCTAATTTTCTTGACTGGTTCTTGTGGATTTTCTTCATTTGTTTTAATAATTTCACTTTCTGGCTTAAATGATTTTGTTGATTCAGGTTTTGGTATTGGTGTTCCTTTGATTAAGGCTTCTTGTTCTGGATTGCTATCAAATCCTGTAGCAATAACAGTTACAATTAATTCACCTTGTAAATCAACATTGAATCCTGCACCAATAACAATATCAATTTCTGAACTAGATGCACTTCTAATTTCATCAGCAACATCTAAAACTTCAGCCATGGTGATGTCAATATCACTTGTAATAAAGACAATAGCATCAGTTGCTCCGTTGATGTCAATTTCAAGTAATGGACTACGTATAGCTTTTCTTGCTGCTTCAATTGCACGGTTTGGTCCTGATGCAATACCAATTCCCATCAATGCTGTTCCTTTATTTTTCATGACGTTTTTAACATCAGCAAAGTCTACATTAATTAATCCAGGAACGTTTAGGATTTCTGCTAGTCCTTGTACCCCACGTCTTAATACGTTATCTACTTCACGGAAAGACTCTAACATGGTTAAATTACGATCGGCCATGGTAATTAATTTATCATTAGGAACTACAATTAAGGTATCCACATAAGGTTTTAATTCAGCAAGCCCCTTGGTCGCTTGCATTTGACGTTTACGTCCCTCAAACGTAAATGGTTTTGTTACAATTCCTACAGTTAAGCACCCAAGTTCTTTCGCAATTTTTGCAACAACGGGAGATGCACCTGTTCCAGTTCCTCCACCCATTCCAGCAGTAATAAATACCATATCACTACCTTTTAAGATTTCACGAATATCATCAGATGATTCTTCAGCTGCTTGACGTCCTATTTCAGGATCTGCCCCTGCTCCTAAACCTCTTGTCAATAATTTACCAATTTGTAACCTAGTATCGGCTTTTGCAAGACGTAGTACTTGAGCATCTGTATTAATCACGACAAAATCTACACCCTTAACATCATTTTCAATCATACGGTTAACGGCATTACCACCGCCACCACCGATTCCTACTACTCTTAAGACTGGTTGTTCTTTAAATGAATCTTGTTCGTTATACATCTTGATACCTCCATAGACAATTGGTACTATTAATTATACCACATATTTGGCCAAAAATAAATATGTTTTTTATTTTTTTACTTTATTTTTTAAAAGTTGACAAATATCCATTCACACTCTAAAGAAATGTGAAATTTATGTTTTACTTCTTCTTGAATCAAATGAATCAGTTGATTCATGTCGTAACTTGTAGCATGACCCAAATTAATTAAAAAATTACTATGTTTCATAGATACTTGCGCTTCTCCAATTCTTTTACCACGATATCCAATAGCATCAATCATTTTCCATACTGAAAAAGAAATGGTATTTTTAAATGTTGAACCTGCATTTTTTTCTTTTAAGGGCTGTTTATCTTTTCTATTTTTTGTTTTCAAGTGAATTTCATCCAAAATATCTCTTTCTTTTCTTTCTTCTAATAAAAAAGTGGCATTTAAAATAATCCAATGTTCTTTTAATATTTTTGAACTTCGATATTCAAATTCTATTTCATGGTTTTTAAGAGTAATGAGTTTTCCTTCTTGGTTTACACATAAAACTTCCATACAAACGTCACTAATTTCTTTTCCATATGCGCCAGCATTCATAGCAACAAGTCCACCAATCGTGGCAGGAATTCCACTTAAAAATTCCATGCCACCATATCCTTTTTTCGCAAGTTCATAAATAATGGGAGTCATCATACATCCTGCATAAATGGTAATTTTATTTTTTCTTAAAATATAGCGAATATTCATTTTTTTAAAGCAAACAACAATCCCTAAATAAGGATCATCATTGGCAAAGACATTACTTCCATTTCCAATAATAAAAAGTGGTACAAAAGAATGTTGTTGATAATAGGAATAAAATTTTAAAAAATGATCCATGGTATCAGGATAATAAACTAAAGCAATTTTACCCCCAATTCCGAATGTTGTTAAATCTTGAAATGTACAATGAATATCAACGACACCTAAATGGTGATGATGAATATAATCGACATAATGATTCATAAATATTTCTCCACTTCCTCAACAAATAAATCTAAAGAGGACGAAAAAGGAAGTTTTGAAATATTTTCTTTGATTTTTTGATGAAGTTGATATTGATTCATTAAAGGTTCTAATACTTCTAGCAAGGATTGTTTTGTTAAATGGGATTCTTGCAATACTTTAGCTGCTTGGTACTGTTCCATATATTGAGCATTCTTTTCTTGATGATGTTTGGTTACGTTAGGTGATGGAATAAAAATTGCAACTTTTCTTAAGGCAATAATTTCACTCATTGTTGTTGCTCCACTTCTAGAAATAACAACCCATGCCTTTAAAAGGTAAGAAATAAATTGATGTGTAAATGGTAAAATAGTAAAAGTGGGAGAGGAGATTTGTTTGATTTTATCTTCACGTTTTTCATAATAAGTTTTTCCAGTAATTAGGGTAACATGATATCCTTTTTCTTGAAAGATTGGAGAAAGCAAAAGAGCAATATCATTCATTTTTTCACTTCCTCTACTTCCTCCAACAATTAAAATATTTTTGGGATCTTCATAAAAGATTGGATATTGATTTTTTATTTCTGATGTTCTAGGATTTCCTATGACTTTTACATGTTGATTATTTGAAAACTCTTCAATTGGAAAAGATAGAAGGGCTCTATCAACTTGATCTAAAACAATGCGATTGGATAAACCCATCACTGCATTTTGTTCGTGTAAAATGGTTTTTAGATTCATACGAGTTGCAACCTTTAAAGTAACTCCACTGATATACCCACCCATACCAATAACTAAATGAATTTGATATTTTTGTAAAATGTCTTTTATTGTCTTTTTTGCTTTGATATATAAAATAAATGTTTGAATGTTTTTTAAGGATAAACTTCTTTTTAACCCTTGCATGGAAATATAAAAAGTTTGTGTAAATAAATTTGTTTTTTCGATCAATTCCTTTTCTAATCCCTTTTTTGTACCAATAAAGTATATTTCATATCCTTTTTGTTTTAAGACCTTGGCAACAGGAAGTAAAGGATAAATATGTCCTAACGTTCCTCCACCAACAAATACAATTTTTTTACTTTCTTTCATGGTTATCA
>CANQVW010000020.1 GCA_947627395.1 uncultured Bacilli bacterium
GTTATCCTTAGTCAAAGCCTTTAGTGCTGTTCATGATAAAGAATGTCAAGGAGCAGTCACAGCTGGTCCAACGCAAGGAGTTGTGGTTTGTGCACATATTGTTGTTCGAAAAATTGAAGGAATGAAACGGGTAGCCATCTGCCCTCAATTACCTGAAGTTGGAGGAAAAAGTCGTCTTCTATTAGATTCTGGTGCGAATACAAGTATTAAAGCAGAACATATTTTACAACATGCGTTATTCGCTTCCATTTTTTATAAGGAAGTTCGAGGAGTAGAGGAACCTTTAGTTGGATTAATTAATATTGGTACAGAACCTGGAAAAGGAAGAGACTTAGAAAAAGAAGTGTACCAATTGTTAGAAAATGATCCAAGAATCCATTTCTATGGAAATGTGGAGCCTAAAGAATTATTATCCACTCCTTGTGATATCTTGGTCAGTGATGGCTTCTCAGGAAATTTAGTCATGAAATCTTTTGAAGGTGCAGCTAAATCAATGGGAGAAGTTTTAAAAGAAGAAATTAAAAAGACTTTAGGTGGTAAAATTGGGTATTTATTTATGCATAAAAACATAAATAATTTTAAAAAACGTATGAGTGCAGATGAAGTGGGTGGATCATTAATATTTGGAGTGGATGGCATTATTGTGAAAGCACATGGTAGTAGCCAAGCCTATGCTTTTTCAAAAGCCATTGAACTAGCAAGAAAAGCTGTTTTGGGAAATGTTATTGAATCTGTAAAAAAACACTTAACAGAAGAAAATGAATAAATTAGAATTTCAAAATAAATTCAACCAAGTTTGTAAGTTTTTATCCATTCAATATCATCATCTTGACATTTATTATGAAGCTTTTACTCATCCATCGTTTGCCAATGAAAACCACCACAGCAAACATTATGAACGTTTAGAATATTTAGGAGATGCCATTTTAGATTTTCTTGTTGGAGAATACATTTATAAAACCAAACCAGAAATGCAAGAAGGGAAAATGACAAAACTTCGTGCAAAATATGTTTGTGAACAAGCCAATGCAGATTATACCAAAGAAATGAAATTAGATACTTGTCTAATGGTTGGAAAAGGAGCAAAAAAACAAGGAGAAGATCAAAAACTATCTGTTTTAGGAAACGTATTTGAATCATTCCTGGGAGCTCTTTATTTAGACCACGATATGGAATATGCTAGAAAGATTTTAGAAAGATTTGTTTTTCCTAAAATATCGCAAGAAAAAGAAGTTTTCTTTGAAGATTATAAAAGTCAACTACAAGAACTCATTCAAGCTGAAAATCGTAAAAGTGTTACCTATATCACCATCAGTGAGACAGGACCAGCTCATGATAAAAGTTTTGAAGTAGTCGTCCAATATGAAGAAACAAAACTAGGAAGAGGAAAAGGAAAAACCAAAAAAGAAGCAGAACAAAATGCCGCAAAAGACGCCCTAACCAAGTTAGCTAGATAAAGGAGAAGCCAATGAGACAGTATTATATGTTGTTAAAAAATAGATTCATTGATTTTGAAAAGTTAATCATTGACCAATATCGTTATTTAGGTTTAAATGAAGTTGAAACCATGATATTAATTAAATTAAATCGATTATTAGAAAATAATAAACGTTTTTCTTCCGAAGAACTTGCGAAAGGAATGACCATTAGTGAAGAAGAAGTTAGAAATAAATTGGTAGATTTAATTAATCAACAATTTATTACCTTAACGCTTTCAGGAAAAAATGAAATTTATAGTTTAGATGATACATATAAACGTCTTGCTGAACTACTAGATGCAACAGATGAAGAAGAAGAACATCAAGAAGATGATCAAGAAATGAAAAAAGTTGTTGCTTTATTAGAAAAAGAATTTCAAAAGTTACTAACTCCATTAGAATTAGAAGCCGTTCAACAATGGATTACAGTGGATCATTTTTCTTTTCAAAAAATTCAAGAATCTGTTTTTCAGTGTGTTCAAATGAAAAAGAAAAATGTGAAATACGTGAGTGTTTTATTATATAAGAAAGACGATACAAGAAAAGTAGATTCTCCAAAAGAAGGATTACAAAATCTTTTTAATAATGTTTATGGACAAATCAAATGAATTATTATCTACGTTAAAAGAGTTATTTCCTAATGCTGGATGTGAATTACATTATCGTAACTTATTTGAACTACTGATTGCTGTTTCCTTGTCAGCACAAACGACAGATAAAAGAGTCAATCAAGTGACAAGTGCTTTATTTTCTCACTATCCAACATCAAAAGAACTTTCAAAAGCAAAAGAAGAAGAAATCTATCCATATATTCAAAGCTTAGGATTAGCAAAAACAAAATCAAAACACATTATAGCTTTATCTAAAAAACTAGAAGAAGAATTTTCTGGACAAATTCCATCTACTAGAGAAAAGTTAATGAGTTTACCCGGAGTAGGAAGAAAAACAGCAAATGTTATTTTATCCGTTGGTTTTAAAGAACCTGCTATCGCTGTAGATACACATATTGCTAGAGTTGCAAATCGCTTAGGACTTGCTTGTAGCACAGATGTCTTAGAAATAGAACAGTCTTTAATGAAACAATTTCAAGAAAAAGATTGGTGTGATGTTCATCATTTATTGTTGTTCTTTGGACGATATTTGTGTAAAGCACAACGTCCAGAATGTGATCGTTGTCCATTTGTAGAACAATGCAAAAAATCATGATTTTTTCTTAAAATGACAAAAAAACCTCTTTGAATAAGATATATTATTCAAAGAGGTGATTTAATGCGTGTAAAATTATTTGACGAAAATCATGAAAAAGATTTAGAGAAAGTTGTCAATGCCTTTTTAAGTCAGATTGATGAAGTGATTGATATTCAATATCAAGTTGCCATTATGAATGATCATAAAACAAACGAACAAATTTATTGTTATAGCGCTATGGTTATTTATCAAGAGTAGCATGAGTTTCAATAAATTTTAGATCAGGATTTGCATAAGCATTTTTTTCATGGGTGTAAGTGACGAAGGATCCCTTACATCCTTTTACTTTTTTTACCCATTTAACATCTGTGTAATCTACACAAACATGAAATCCATTCTTCATTTTAGAATAATAAGCAGCAATCGTACTAGCTAGTTCAATAGATTTTGGAGTTAATGTTCCACGCAAAATAACATGACTTCCAGGTTGATTTTTCACATGGAAGAAATAATCTCCCGAATGTGCCAAGGTATGCGTTAAATAATCATTTTGCATATTGTTTTTTCCCACAAAAATTTCATTTCCTTCTTCATCTTTATATTTCATAATACGAGGTTTCGTATTTGTTTTTGTTGGTTTTTGCATTCCAATTTCAATCATCATTTCTTTTAAATCCTGATTTCCTACAAAATCTAATTGCATTAATAGACATTCATAATACTCAATTTCTTGTTTTGTTGTTTCAATTGTTTTCGTTAATGACACTAAAGTTCTTTTATTTTTTTTTACCTTATTAAAATAATAATTCACATTTTCATGAGGAGAAATCGATGTATTCAAAGGAATAATTCTTTCTTGGTTTTCATGGTAAAAATCCGCTACAGTAATCGTAGATTGATAGGGTTTGACTAAGTGAATGTTTGCTGCTAGTAAATTGGCAACTTCTTCTAAATCTTGGTTTTGATAGGCGTAAGAAAGTTCCATCGTTTGTTTTTCTAATTTGTTTTTTAGTTTTGCAATTTCCTTTTCAATATATCCAGTGGTTCTTTTTTGTTCGTTGCTTTCACTGATTTCATCTAAGATTTGTGTATAATAATGTTCTAATAGAGAAGAAAGAGTTGGAAAATACATTCGCTTTCCTTCTAAAAAAGAAAGATCAAAACAATAAAAATTTACCTTTTCACCTAGAATTAAAGTAGGATTGGTTTTTCTACTTAAAATAGAAGAACCGTAGATAAGTATTTCTTGAAAGGTCAATGAAGAAACTCCTTCAAACGAATTCGTTGTGAAAAGAGGAAAAGATGTTTCTTCATAGGGATTAATTTTTTTAGAATCGGGAAATGAATAAGAAACACCGACTTGAATGATTCTTTCATCTGTTAAGTAAGATTTTCTTACAGCTTCTAATATTTTATAGTTTTCATCTGTGATAATAAGATTTGCTGATTTTCCAGTCAATTCTAAAATGATTTTATAAGGTTTTAAATATCCTAGCTCATCTGTATGATGCATATCTATACAAAGAACACGATCATTTCGATATTGCACAAAATCATCTATCACTCCTCCCTCAATATGTTTTTTGATAAAATTACTGAGAATGGATTTTCCTGGAAGGTATGTTAAAATGGAAAGGCGAAGATGAGGATTTGTTTTTGTAACACTAATTAATAATGTTTTATGTTGTTGTAATTCAAAAGCATATTCTAAATCATTCAAACAAATCACACGATGTATTCTTTTTCCAACACATTCTTGTTTTAATTCATGAATGAAATGATGTATAAAAATTCCATCAAATGGCATAACGATCGATATATCCTTTCTGTCAATATATATTTATTATATCATTTCTATCATAAAAACGCAAAATATTTATAAATCCCCTTTGCAATTTTTATGGACTTGTAGTATTACCTACTTTTTATAGTCAAATTTAAAGGTAAATATAATTTATATAATATTTTTTCTGTAGTATATGAACATATTTTAAATCAATTATCAAATATTGATGTAATAGCTCTGATGAATCTATATTCTTTTTACTTCTACTATAGGGTTTTAAATACAATTTATCATGAAAAGTAGTTGTAATTTGTTTACTTTTAAAACATTGTGATAAAAAATAAGGAATAAATTCAAGGAGCCAACATTATTTTTGCTATGAGTTATAGGAGAACAACAAACATTATCCAAAGATAGTTAATCTCAACATACGTCATCACATTCATTTATTGCATCATAATAAAGAAAAAATCAAGGACAATATAATGCCATACCTATTATTGATACAGTATACATCATTTTCATTCCTTCTAATATTAATTGTTATAAAGGATCATAATATTGATAAATAAATATTTCCTATTAAATTGGTTATAAAACTAAGAAAAAATATATGAAATAAAGATTGAAAAAAAAATTAAAGTATGGTAGAATTACTTAAAAAGTGAGATATTTCTTTCGTCTTACTTAATTCTAGCATTACTCAAGGAAATAAAAATATGAATAACAATCCATCACAAAGTAAAAAATATAAAATAATGAAATTTCTATATTTAGCTTTATATATTATTTGTGCATTTGTTATTATTGTTGAATCATGTATTCCAGGTAATAAATCTGCTGAACAAAGTAATGCTGTTGGGGGAATTGTTACAGATATTGTTGATGGTGTTGTTAAAGATCAAAGTAAAGAAATCCCTTTAGAAAAAATTGAAATAGTTGACAAAAAAGACATTCAATATGTTGGTGATATTGTTTCTTTAAATGTTCAAATGACTCCGAGTGATGCAACAAATCAATCTTTATTATTTGAATCAAGCGATGAAAAAGTTGCAACAATTTCTAATACGGGTGAAGTATCTTTTCTAAATGAAGGAGAAGTTACTATCAAAGTAACAAGTCGTATTTTAAAAAATGTTGTGGATACATGGACTGTAAGAGTAGAAAATGTCATTGAAACTGATTTAATCATTTCTTCAAATGCAACATATGATGAAAAAAGAAAATGTTATATTTTATATGTTGGTAAATCATATCCATTATCTGTGGAATTTGTTCCATCGAATACCACAAATCAATCTTTAAAATATTCTGTTGTTGGAAACAATATTTCAATTGATAATAAGGGTGTTGTACATGCTTTAAGTTTATCAAAAGATTTTATTGATACGGTTACTGTTCAATCTTTAAATGTTACTAAAACGATATCATTTATTGTTCGTAATGAAGAAGAAGTTGCATTAAGTTCCATGAAATTTAGTGATGAAGAAATAACATTATATCCTCATCAAACATATTTTCCATCAATTCATTTTAATCCTACGAATGCTACATTTAAAGATTGCATATTTACTTCATTAGATCATGATGTTGTAACCGTTGATCCAGAAACGGGAAAAATAGAAGCAGTTTGTGCAGGAAGCACTTTTGTTTTGGCTACATCAACTTATTATGGGATAGAAACCAGGATACGTGTTATAGTTCGTGATTATCCTTGCCTTGAAGATTTTACTTTACAGGGTAAAGAAGAAATGACAATATCAACTTCGCAAACAATAGAAGTAAAAAATATTAGACCAATGAATGCTTATTTAAATGAAATCATTTGGTCTTCAAGTGATGAAAAAATTGCGACAGTAACCACACTTGGATGTGTTCAAGCTCATAAAGTTGGTGAAGTCATTATTTGTGCCAAAGCTAAAAATATTACTAGAGAAATAAAAATAAAAGTAATTGATAAGACAATTGATGAAAATGTTAAAGGATTAGATATTGAAAATAAATTACTAGAGAAAGATAATGTTTTATTTATTGAGGATGGAAGACAAAAAATAAGGGATTTATTTAACATATCCTGGATTGATGGAATCAAACCCATAGATGACACTATCTATTGTGATATTATACAGAATAATTCAATCGTTCAATATGATATGGATAGTGAAATCATTACACCCCTGAATGAAGGTCAAATTGAAATTTATTTTTACAATAATTCATTGAAAAATACATATAAATTTGATATTACAATTAAACATAAATTATATGATTTTAATTTTTTAATTAACAACAAAATAGTAAATGATACGTATCAAATTTATGTCAATGATCTTTTCACATTGTCTATTGATAAATATAATGACAATAACAACGATTATAATTATAAATGGTCCATTTATAATCAAAGAAATCTTTTGACTTCTTTGTCAAATAAAGAAATAACATTATCTTTATCGAAAGAAGGAATGTATTATTTTAAATTACAAATTTATACAACTTTAAATAAAATAGAAAAAGAGTTTTCTATAGAAGTTGTAAAAACTTTAGCTAAAGAATTAAAACTTTTTTATAAGGATTCTTTAATTGACAATGAAACTATTCATATTATGGTTGGTGAAAATATTAAAGTCACCCCGGATGTTTTTCCTAGTGATGCGATTGTTTCTTATTCCTATACAACTGATGATTTTTCAATTCTTAATGTTTCACAAACAGGGGAAATAAGAGGCTTAAAAGCCGGAGTATCTAATATAACAATTACGGATACACAAAGTAATATTAGTAAAACCTTTAATATTCAAGTTCATAATGTTATTGCTCTTAATGAAGATAATAAATATACGCTTCAATCTAAAAGTATTAAAAAAACAGGTAATAATTCATATACTTTAATAAATGGTAGTAGTGCAACTTTGATTCTTAATTTTTTAAGTAATGCTAGTTATAAAAAAGTTGAATTTTCCTCAAGTAATGAAAAAATTGCGAAAATTGGACAAGATGGAGTCATTGTTCCAATTAAAGTTGGAAAAACAATGATTCAAGCAAGATGTTCAGATAATATTGAAAATGAAATTGTTGTTCAAATTGATTTAGAGATTGTGAAAAAACCATTAATTAATGATTTTGAAACTTTTACAGGTAAACTAAGAAAAGGATTAGGTCATTTTGGTATATTTTTGTTAATGGGAATTTTTTCAACATTTGTTTACTTTTTGTTTTTTAAAAAGAAACAATGGACGGTAGGTATTATTCTTAATTTTGCTGTTGGTTTTTTAATTGCGGGAATTTCCGAATTCATCCAAACTAAAGTTCCCAATAGAACGGGTTGTTGGTCGGATGTAATATTAGATTTTACAGGGTTTTCGTGTTCTAGTGTTTTGATTACTATAGTAGTAGTTATGATGGCAATTGTTAGTTATAAGAAAAAACAAAGTATCTTGAAATGAGAAAAATGATAAAATCAGCCTTCTTTTATAAAATTAAAGAAATAATTCTAGATAAAAATACCAAATCATAAATAACATATTATGTTGGAGTTAAATTATTTCAGGAATATTAAAGTGTTTCTAATTAAAAGAAAGATATCTTAGTTTTTACATATGTTTTCTTTTTTAGTATCAATAATGAAAAAGCAAAAAGTTTTACAGTTGTGGGATACCAATTAAACTGTAAAAGGTAGGATGAGACAATGATTGATATATCCTCGTATAATATAAATATTTGTTATATCTTTTCAATCATGAAAACGCAAAACATTTCTAAATCTTCTTTGCAATTTATATGGACTTGTAGTATAATATAAAGTTGAGGTAATGTGAATGAAATTAGATGAACGAGGATTACTTATCGTTATTTCTGGACCATCAGGTGTTGGAAAAGGAACAGTTCGCAATGCTCTTTTTCAAAGAGAAGGACATCAATTAGTTTATTCTGTCTCTATGACAACACGAGAACCACGTGAAGGGGAAGTAAATGGTCGTGAATATTATTTTGTTGCAAAAGAAGAATTTGAACAAAGAATTCGAGAAAAAAAGTTCCTAGAATATGCAGAGTTTGTTGGAAACTATTATGGAACGCCACTAGATAAGGTGGAAGCAAAGTTAGAAGAAGGAAACGAAGTTGTTTTGGAAATAGATGTGCAAGGTGCAATCCAAGTTCGTAAGAAAAGAAAAGATGCCGTTTTCATTTTTATTGCACCGCCTACAATGAAGGATTTACTTCATCGATTACAAAAAAGAGGTACAGAATCTGAAGATGTCATTCAAATGAGATATGAAAAAGCATGCCGCGAAATCGAGATGGCCTACATGTATGATTACATTGTTGTCAATGATACTGTTGAAAATGCTGCAGATAAAATTATGGCAATCATTCGTGCTGAACATGCCAAAACCATTCGAACGATGGCTGGTTATAAAAAATTATTAGAGGAGGGCAAAAAATGAATCATGAAAAAGATGGTATGAGATATCCTTCTATTGATCAATTGGTAACTAAAACAACATCTAAGTATCGATTGGTCATTGGAACAGCTCTGCGTGCAAAACAACTAGAATATGGAAATGAGCAACCTTTGGTAAAAAATCCACATAGTAAAAAAGCCATTGGTATTGCTTTAGAAGAAATTTACGAAGATAAAATTATCATTCGAGATCCTGAAGAATAATCCCATTGATTTGGGATTTTTTTATATTTTATAAGAGAAATAAAAGTAAAAAAATAGATTCAAGGATAATATTCTATTAGAAATCTTCTTTTACTTGATTATTTTAATAAATTCGTATATAATGAAATTAAGTAAAAATAGAATCATGGAGGAGCCCAATGTTTTCAAAAATAGTGATTGATTTAAAAACAGATCAGCTAAATGAAAGTTATGATTATGCTATTCCAAGTTCATTAGAATCCTTTGTTGGCATTGGAAGTAGAGTTTTAGTTCCTTTTGGTTTTCAAGATGTGATGGGATATGTCATTGATATTATGGAGGAAAGTCCATATGAAAATAACATAAAATTCATTAAAGATGTTTTAGATTATGAACAAGAATTAACTAAGGAACAAATTGAATTAGCTAAATATTTATGTGAAACTTATTTGGTTTCTATGTCTAGTATTTTAGATAAAATGATTCCCTCTTTTTTAAAAGGTCAACAAAGAAAATATATGGTTATTGAAAAGTATGCCTTATTACATCCAACGTTAGCCTTATTATTTGAAGGAAAAGAACGTATTCGAATGACTTCTAAAATGAAAGAATATTATCCACTCATAAAAAAAGAAATGGAAAAAGGAAATATAACATTAGATTATGAATGCTATACCTATGGTAAAGGAAAAAAACAAAAAGTTTATTCCTTGCCTTCATCATCTGTTGTTTTTAGAAGTCAACAAAGAAAAAAAATCATTCAATATCTTGAAGAACATGGACCCTCTGCAGAAGAAGTTCTTTTAAGTAATCTTGAAACAACTGCTAATTTATTACATACAATGGTTAAAGATCAAGATTTGGTGATGAAAGAAGAAATTAAAATCAGCAATCCACAAGAAGAAAAGAAAAATCTTTATTTCTATCCTTTCACATTCGACCAATCACAAACATTATTAAAATATGACCAATCGAAAACCATTCCTTATTTATTATTTAGTAATGATGAAAAGTTTAATTTAGCTTTTTATCTTCATATTATTGAAGAAAATAGTAAACAAAATAAAGCCACTTGGATATGTTGTCCAACAGTCATGTTAGAAGAAGAAGTGTACATCACTTTAAATAAAATGTTAAAGGGATATACCATTTATGGATACAATGCAAAAAACACCAAAAGTGAATGTTATGATGCTTTTATGAATATCCGTTATCAACAATATGATGTTTTTGTAACTACCATGGCAGGAATTTTATTTCCAATTTCTTTAGAAGAAAAAACTCTTGGAACAATCATTGTTTTAGATGAAGACCATCCAAATTATATTAATGAAAATTATCCATACTTTCATATGCACGACATATTCAAATGGAGAGCATCTTATCATAAGTCAAGAATTATTTTTTCTTCGTCCACTCCTTCCATTGAAACATATGAACTTGTTGAAGAAGGAAAATATAATTTATATACAAGTGGAAATTATATTAAAAATCCTGTTACATTAGTTTCAATGAAAGAAGAAAAAATTGCTTTTTCCACAAATCTTTTATCCAAACCTTTACTCCTAGCGATGCAAGAAGCTTTTTTACATCAAAATCAAGTGATGTTATATTTGAATAACAAATCTTATGCCTCTATTTTACAATGCAAAGAATGTGGAAAAATATTAAAGTGTCCAACATGCCAAATTCCTTTAACTTTTCATAAAGAAAAGAAAGTGGCTAAATGTCCTTATTGCGATTATAAATTGTATCAATATGATGTATGTAGTTGTGGATCTCATCGCATGCTTATGATGAATGCAGGATTAGAACAATTACAAGAAGAATTACATCAATATTTTCCAAATCAAAGGATATTACAAGTAGATGCAGATCAAATGAAAAATAATCAAGATTATGAATCTGCAATATCTAAAATTGAAGAAAAAGAAGTTGATATTATTATTGGAACAAATGTTTTAACAAAAAAATTTCAAAGTGATTCTATAGAAGTGATTGGTTTACTTTCTATTGATCAATTATTAAATAGTAGTGACTATCGAGCAAGTGAATACACATATCATATGATTGTTCAAAACATTCATCGTCCAAAAGTTTTTGTTCAAACATATTATCCAAATCACTCTGTGATTCAAAAAGCAATTCGTGGAGAGTACGAATCTTATTTTGAAGAAGAAAAGAAACTTCGTGAAAATCTATTATATCCTCCATTTTGTGAATTGAATCGTTTAATGATTACAGGATCTTATCAAGAAATGTATCACTTTGCGAATTACTTTAAAAAAGTATTTCAAAGAATTGTTTCAGGAAGTGCTTTAGGACCTGTTTATGATCCAAAAACCAAAGGAGTGAAATTACTCCTTAAACATCAAGACTTTTTAAAAGTTAAAAAAATATTAGAAGATACAAAAGATGCTTTTCGAGATAAAAATGTACTTGTTTCATTTGAAAGAAAACCGAAAGTGATGTGATGATATGAAAAAATTAAAAATTATTTTTATGGGTACTCCTGAATTTGGAGTTGAAATATTAAATGCTTTAGTAAAACAACATGATGTTATTTTAGTTGTTACTCAACCAGATAAAATGGTGGGGAGAAATCATAAAATAGAAGCTTCTCCAGTTAAAAAAAGAGCATTAGAACTTGGAATTGAAGTTTTTCAACCCAAAAACATAAAAAAAGAAGAACAATATATTTTAGATAAAGAAGTAGATTTGATAGTAACAGCTGCTTATGGCCAATTGATTGGAATCAAAGTCTTAAATCACCCAACATATCGATCCATCAATGTTCATGCATCTCTACTTCCCAAGTATCGAGGAGCATCCCCTATTCAAAGATCTATCATGAATGGAGATAAAGAAACAGGAATTACCATCATGTATATGGAAAAAGGAATGGATAGTGGAGATGTTTTAAAGCAAGAAAAAATTGCAATTGATATCATGGATACAAGTGAAACTTTATTTCAAAAATTAGCTATTCTAGGAGCAAAAATGATATGTCCAACCATTGAAGAGCTAAAAAACGGAACAATCAGTCCAATACCACAAAATCCAGATGAAGTTTCTTTTGCTCCTCTCCTTACGCAAGAAGAAGAAAAAATTGATTTTAATCAACCTGCTTGGAAAGTTCATTGCCAAATTCGAGGTTTATCTAAAGATCCAGGTGCCTATTTTTTGTTAGATGGATTTCATTATAAAGTGTATGAATGTCTTCCAACCTTCTTAAAAACAAATATAGATGCCGGAAAGATTGTTGAAATAAATAAGAAGAGTTTTAGTATTAGTTGTGGAGATCATCAAGCAATTACATTGACTGAAATAAAGCCAGAAGGAAGAAATCTAATGAAGGTTAGTGATTTTTTAAATGGTAAAGGAAAAAACATTCTAAAAATAGGAAAACAAGTAAATGAAGAATTATAACCCAAGGAATTTCTTGGGTTATTGTTTCATTTAAAACCAATTTATAAACTTATAAAAAATATCATTTATAAAAAAATGAATAAATGCAAAACAAATAAAAAATGCTGTATTGACTATTTTTATTTGAAATGTTATAATAAATATAATAAATGTAGTTTATCAAAACAAAATGGTGGAGGCTGTCAAAGACAGACTAAGTCTGCCTTTTTTTAAAGGTAAGGTTGATTGTATGGATAGAAAACTTGCAAAAGATATAAGACGTTATGCAACCATTGGTAATTTAGCAATTTCTGTTGTTGTGACGATTGTTATAGGAGTTGGCTTAGGATTAGCATTAGATTATATATTTGATACAACTTATTTAATTATCATTTTTTCTATTTTGTTTATGATTGCTGCCATAATTAATTTTATTCGAGGCGTTTTTAGGTTAACTAAATGAGTGAAGAAAATAAAATTAAGAAAATCACCCTTCTATATATTGGAATTGTTTTTATTCTCATATTTCTATTAGAATGTTCTATAACAAAATCATTTTCTTATCGATGGAGTTGTTCCTTTTTATTTGGTGGAATTATAAATTTGTTATGTTTCTTTCTGAGTGAAGTGGCTATCAAAAAAGCTTTTAATAGAAGCAAAGGAAGTCGTGCTATTTTCGTTGTTTTTAATTTACTAAAACTATGTTTATATGCTCTTGTTTTTTTGTTCGTTGGATTTTTCTTTCTTACTTATGGAGTTTTTCTTGCAGGGTTTGGAATGCTCAGTATTAAAATAGTTATATCCATTCGCTATTTAGTGATTGAAAGAATCGATGACCATCGTAGAAAAATAGATAAGTTAGATATCTCTTTAGAAACAAAAGAAAAATTAAAAAGAAAAGATATTTTAAAAACTGAACAATTGACGCAAATGAGTAGAGATGATTTATCTTCTTTCTTAGAAGAAGAAGAAATCGAAAAAATTTCAAAAGAATTAAGAAAATATGGATTATTTTTAAAGCAAGAACTGGAGGTGATGTTAGAAGATGAAAATGATGATGAATCATAATATTCAATTTTTGTCCTTCAAAAGTTTTTATTTGAATTTGTCACCAAGTATTAAATCAACCATTTGGATTACCATTGTTTTGGTGATTGTTCTTTTAATTGTTAGTAAGAAACTAAACAAGTATGATGAAAATCAAGAACCCAAAGGAATTATTTTAATTTTAGAATGGCTAATTGATGGAATTAATACAGCTTGTAAAGAAACGATTGGAAAAAGATATCGTGCTATTGCTCCTTATATTGTCACAATTGCTATCTTTTTGTTTGTTGCCAATATATCAGGACTTTTTGGTTTAACACCACCTACAGCAAGTGTTTCTGTTACCATTTGTCTTGGACTAATGACGTTTACTTTAATTCAATTTTTTGGAATTCATTCGCAAGGAATTAAAGGTCACTTAAAAGGATTTATCGATCCAAATCCGTTGTTTCTTCCGATTAACTTAATTGGTGAAATTGCGACACCATTTAGTTTAGGGTTACGTTTGTTTGGAAATATTTTGAGTGGAACAGTTATTATGGCATTGATTTATAGTGTACTTGGGTATGCAGCTATTATTGTTGCTCCACCTCTCCACTGTTATTTTGATATATTTAGTGGATTTATTCAAACATTAGTCTTTTGTACATTGACCATGGTATTTATTGCAGGTAAGTTACCTGAAGATGAATTAGAATATTTTGAAAAAGAAGAAACAATAGAGTAAAGGAAGGTAAGGAATATGAGAACATTGTTAACTTTTTTAGCAGAAACTTTAGAATTTAATTCTAGTTTTGTGAAAGGACTTGCTTGTCTTGGTGCTGGTCTTGCCGTTGGAATCGCGGGAATTGGTCCAGCTATTGGACAAGGATTTGCTGCAGGTAAAGCAGCTGAAGCTACAGGAAGACAACCTGAAGCAATGAAACAAATTCGTTCCGTCATGTTATTAGGACAAGCAATGGCCGAAACAACAGGTATTTATGCATTATTAATTGCTTTCTTGTTGATTTTCGTAGCTAAATAAAAAAGGAATCTTCATCTATGCTAATATTAGGATGGGATGAGTTTTCTGAAAAAGCTCGAAACTTAGTCCATTATGGTATTCGTTTAATTGAAGATGGGCTAGGAATTACATTGACAGAAATGTTGATTCAATTATGTGCTACACTTGTTCTATTTTTAGTGGTTCGCTTCTTTGTTTGGAATAAAGTCACAGCAATTTTAGATGCAAGGAAGAAAAAGGTAAGAGATGCATTACAAAGTAGAGATGAAGCCATAAAAGCACATGATGAACTTATACAGGAAAACGAAAAAGAGCGTGAAAAATTAAAACTTGATGCAAATAAGATTGTGGAAAACGCAAAACAAAAAAGTTACATCGAAGCAGAACAAATTATTAAAGATGCAGAACTAGAAGCTAAACAAAAAATTGAATCTGCGGAAAAAGAAATTCAAATTATGATTTCTGAAAGTGAAGAAGAAATGAAGAAAGAAATGGTCAATGTTGCCTATGAAATGGCAGAAGCCATTGTTCAAAAAGAAATTGAAAAAGAACAATATCCATTGAACGTTGATGAATTCATGAAGAAGGTACATGCAGATGACAAAAATAGTTAGTTTTCCCCAAGAAAAATTTGTATTGGAATATGCAAAAAGTTTATTAGAATTAGAAGAAGAATATAAAAAACCAATGTTTCGTGAATTGCGACTGGTTTTAGAATATATGAATGATGAACTTATTCAATTTTTAAAACATCCTAAAATCAAAGCATCAGAAAAAAAGAAAGTTTTTGCAACAGTTTATTACGATACAAAAAGAATATGTCAAATAACACTTTATTTTTTATATTTATTAATTGATCAACATCATATTTTTTATTTAAAAGATATTTTAGATGCTTATCAAAAAGAAAAATATAAACAAGAAGGAATTGTTGAAGTGGAAGTTGTAAGTGTTGATGTTTTATCTAAACAAGATCAAGAAAAAATCATTACGAAAATGGAAAAACTTTTACATCAAAAAGTGTTGTTAAAACAAACCATCGATTCCACAATTTTAGGTGGATTTGTTGTTAAATATGATCATAAAGTCATCGATGCTTCCTTGCTCAATAAACAAGAAGCATTAAAGAAATATTTAGAAAAGTAGAGGAAGCTTATGGCTATGAAAATAGATGAAATCAGTGCTTTAATCAAAGAGCAAATCAAAAAATATAGCCAAGATTTACAAACAACATCCGTTGGAACTGTCATTCGCGTTGGGGATGGTATTGCTTTTATTTATGGCTTAGATGATGCCATGAATGGAGAATTACTTGACTTTGGAAATGATATTTATGGAATGGTGTTAAATCTTGAACAAGACCAAGTGGGTGCCATTATTTTTGGAAATGCCAACATGGTTAAAGAGGGGGACAGTGTACATTGCACGAAGAGAATTCTAGAAGTTCCTGTTGGAAATGCTTTATTAGGTCGTGTAATTAATCCCATTGGTAAGCCTTTAGATGGTTTAGGAGAAATTAAAACAAATACCTATCGACCTATTGAGAAAAAAGCAACAGGTGTAATGGCACGTAAGTCTGTAAATACCCCCTTACAAACAGGAATCAAAGTCATTGACGCTTTAGTTCCTATTGGAAGAGGTCAAAGAGAATTGATTATTGGGGATCGACAAACAGGAAAAACTTCCATTGCTTTAGATACCATTATCAATCAAAAAGGAAAAAATGTTATTTGTATTTATGTTGCTATTGGACAAAAAGAATCTACTGTAAGTAGTGTGATTGAAACTTTAAAGAAATATGACTGTATGTCTTATTCTATTGTTGTTAGTGCATCCGCATCCAATA
>CANQVW010000021.1 GCA_947627395.1 uncultured Bacilli bacterium
GATAATATTTATAATGTTCCAATTTCTGGTATCATTCGAGCATATAATAGTATGCTTATTCAGCTAGATCCCTATTTTAGCGCAGAACTTAATTACTATAAAAGTTTCCGCTCGGCATATAATCTTGCCTTTGAAAAGGGAGATTACTCCAAAGAAACGGCTAAAATCGGTGGTGTTTTTGATGTAACTGTCGCGCTTAAAGAAGCCGTAAAAGAGCAATCAGAAAACAGCTTTCAATCCTATATGGATTGATTGGGCAAAGTTTTCCATTCGTTTCGCAATGGCAAGTGCATATTGATTTTTACAATATTTAAAAAAATCACCACTAGCTATTATGATTTTGGTGGTTTTTGTTTATAGCCTGCGTGCATTGTATCAAAATGGTACTCTTTTACCATATTGAAAGAACGAAAAGGCTGCATAGACAAAAATGCTCTAAAATATAGTTGTTTTAGGGTGTTTTTATTTTTTAATTTCCATAAGTAATTATTTTAATGATCATTTTGTAATTTATCATATTATACAAAAATGTTTTATTTTTAGGACTGTATATTTCGTTATGTCGTGAACCAACGTGATTAGAACTTAAATTCAGTAATATTAAATATAAAAATATTGCTTAAAAATTAAAGAAAAATTACAAAGAGATAAAGAAATTTTAACAATGGACATGATTTTTATTTTTATGAGGAATGCCCTATATATAAGTATTTTTAATTTGATATTATTTACCATTTGTTATATAATGCTTTACGTACATGCACAGAAACCCTACCATAAATCAAATATTTTAATGAAAAATGTATTAACGCAAAAACAAGCCTTTTACCCTTAGAGTTTATGAGGTTATAGTAACTCCACAATTTAAAATATACAGATCTTTGAAAATTTAATATGTTTAATTTTGTGAAGCAAACATTATATTGTTTTTTAATAATTTAAAAATAATACACACAAGTTTTTTCTCAATGTGCCCTAAGATTAATCTTAATGGAAACAGCTAATCAAAATTTATTATTAACAAATGAAGTGAAAAATTTTGAAAATAAGGTAAATAAATCTGAAGATAAAGTTGAAAAAAAACAAGGAGTTCAATTTACTGTTTTTTATAGTAATTTCAATAATTTCATTTATTATGACAAATTCAAAGATGTTGACAGATTGAACTATTGATCTTCGGATTGTTTAAGCAATTAATTTTTATTTATTAACAGTTTTATTTTTATTTGCTTTAATATATTTGTTTATGAGAATAATTGCTAAAAAAGAATTTAAAATTAGAAATTTAATAATTTTATTAGGATTACCTATATTATTTGCCGTTTTAGTATTTGTTTCAAACTTTGTTTTTAACATATTTAATATTGGTTAGTTGTACTAATAAATTATTGCTTATGTATTTTAATCAATGATTCATTATATTTTTTCAATTCTAGTTTATATGTATTAAATATAAAAATAAGTAGAAAGTGCTTAGTTACTAAAAAATAATTAAGTACTTTTTCTATTAAAATTGTTATACTCTAAAATTTAATTTACTTTTATAGGTACAAAATAAAAACGAAAACGTTTGCGAAAAAATATAAAATATGTTATAGTATTGTTGAAAGTGTAAATTTTCGTTATCAACAAAATAAAATTAAAAAAGTATAGATGTATATAAAAATATTTTAATAGAATTAAGGTCTACGATAGGGTTAAAAGATTTTGAAAAATTAAAGATAAGTATTTATTCGTTATAAATAGATATCTTAAAATTCGAAATTGGGATATTGAAGTAGTAGCACCAATAGATAGGGCTAAATTTAATGCTAATTTTAGAGTTCTTTTGAAAGAACTAGAGTTATAAGGAGTTTAAAATGAAAAATAAATCAACAAAAATGTTTAAAACAAAAATGTTTAAAAATTTCACATATCTATTATCATTTTTTCTTAAGTATGGTAAAAGTTTTTTTATTTTTATAATATTTACTTGCTTATTTACTCCGTTATTTACTGTTCTTGATATTTATCTTTTAAAATTTTCACTTGCTTCTATTAATAATCCCTTATATAAAGTAATCATGGGTGTTTCGTTGATATTGGGCTTAATGTTATTTATAAATTTTGTTAGCAATATTATAGAAATATATATGGGAGAAAAATTGATTGTTAAAATACGTTCAAATATAAATAAAGAAATATTTGATAAAATAAGAGTTACCGACTTTAAATATTTTGATGATAGCTTGTTTTATGATAACTATTCTTGGACAGTAAATCAATTAGTAAATCAATCTCATGCTGCAGCAAGATTTATCTGGAATATAATTTCCTCTTTGATTACAATAATATCTTTAGTTATTTTTATGATTAGTATGGATTGGATTGTAATCCTATTTTCTGTAATGTCTGTAATTGTTGCAACAATTTTATCATCTAAAATTACTAAACTACATTATAATAAAAATAATGAATCTATTTTGTATAACAGGGGACATGGATATATCAATAGATTATATTATTTAAAGGATTATGCATCAGTTATTAAAACTACAGAGGCTTCAGAAATTTTAAATAAAAAATTTGATGAAAATACTGATTCATTAGTTAAAGTGGCTAATAAATACAAAGTTAAATTAACTATTTTAGGTATATTAGAATTTCTAAATACTTATGTTTTTATGGGATGTACTATTATTTATTTATGTTATAGAATTCAAAATAATCAAGGTATAGGAATTGATGATTTTGCGGCATTAATTGTATCAGCAACTACATTAAAAAACCAATTGACTAATTTTTTAAAGATCATTCCAAATTTTCAAAACATCTCACTATATGGTGAAAGAATTTATCATTTTTTTAATACTATTTCAAATATAGAAAATTCTAATAATACAAAGCAAATTAATGAGTTACCTTTTACCATTGAAATAAAAAATTTAAAGTTTAAGTATAAAGATACTTATGTATTAAAAAACATTAATATAAGTATAAAAAAAGGACAAAAAGTAGCAATTGTTGGCGAAAATGGAGCAGGTAAAACAACAATAACTAATTTATTATTGAGATTATATGATCCAGAAGAAGGATCAATATTTATAAATAATGAGCCTATTGCTTCCTTGGATCTTAATAAATATAGAAATAACATAGGGGTTGCATTTCAAAAAAGTGTTAGTTTTTCATTAACAATTCGTGAAAATATGAAGTTTTACAATGATAAAATTACTGATGAAGAAATTAATAAAATTTTTGAATTGGTTGGTTTTGATAAAGTAATGAAAAGGGGTGAATTCACATTAGATTCATATTTAACAAAAGAGTTTCATAAAGATGGACTTGAATTATCAGGTGGCGAATTACAATTATTCTCCATTTGTAGATTGTTTACAAAAAAATTTGGTTTATTGATTTTAGATGAACCATCTTCCTCTTTGGATCCTATAGTGGAACATCATTTAAATAATTTAATTTTGAATGAGATAAAAAATACAACTATGATTTTAATTTCTCATCGACTATCAAACGTTAGAAAATGTGATAAAATTTTCTTCATTTCAGATGGGGAAGTATTGGAGTGTGGAACTCATGATGAATTAATAAATAAAAATGGCAAATATTGTGAGATGTTTAATAAACAAGCTGAAAATTATAGGTGAAAAAATGTCAAAATTAAACATAATGAAATTTATAACAAATAAATTTGGAACAATTCCTTTTACATGTTCTGTTGAATGTATAATTCCTTGAGGGCAAGAGGGAAAGACACAATTAAAAAATATATTAATGAAGTTAAAAAAGGAGATATTGTTTTAGTCTATTCTAATAGTTTCTTTAAGATACATAGAGCTGTAAAAGTTAAACATAGTATAATTACAAAAGATGATTTTAAAGTCACATAGGATAGCAATAATGATAAAAACAATATAATTCGATATTTATACTCCATTGAAAATATTCAATTAGAGTATCATCATTTTATCGATAGAATTTGTAATCATTATGTGATATTGCTGAATTATATGCAAAGAAGCCAAAAGAATATATTGAGCGTATATCACAAAATAAAGAAAAAATATTAGAATTATCAAATAAAGTGGTTAAT
Source organism: uncultured Bacilli bacterium (assembly GCA_947627395.1). Classification (GTDB taxonomy): domain Bacteria; phylum Bacillota_I; class Bacilli_A; order ML615J-28; family CAG-698; genus CAKOMG01. Next base: position 4,091 of record CANQVW010000021.1, read on the forward strand.
GAAAATGAAATAAAATAATGAATGATTTTGCAAGTTTTTTATAATTAATTTGATTAGAAATAAAATTAATTTAATCATTGAAAATGAATTTTATATAAATAACGAATTTTGTCCAAATGATGCAATAAAAATCATAATTGAACATAAATTATGATTGCACTATTGTAACGATATAATTTGAAATAATTTATTACCAAATGAAAACAATGAATTAAAGGCAATTTTTTTAATGAAAAGATCAAAAGAAGAAAATATGTAGATTTTTTAGAAATACTGATTAGATTGTTAAATAAAAATAATATTAATTTTATTGTATATAAAGGATATATATTAGAATGTTTAATTTACAATGATATTAAAAGAACTTATTTAGATATAGATATTATTTTAAATGACTTTAATGATTTTGAAAAAGTCAAGCATACTTTATATAATAGTTTTGATGTGAATCTTGATACATCTTTAACAGATACTATTTTTATAAGTGAGTATAAAATTGAAATTGTTTTAAAGAATCGTATTTATTGTATAGAAGTTAAAACACTTGCTCATTCGGGTAGAATTAAATTGAAAGTTAAAAATGAAATTTACAAAACATTTTCATTAAAAAATTTTCGCAAACTTAATATTATATTTATATCAATACATTGAAAATATTGTACTATTTACAATATAGAAATAAACATGCTTTACAATACATTGTAGATTTATATGAATGTATCATTAAATATCAAAGTGTTTTAAATCTGTATTAATTTATACATTTGTGGGCTTCCTGGCGGATTTTTAAGTTTTTTGGAAATTTAGAAATTCACAAGGAGGTTTTTTATTATGAAAAAGAAGATTATTTATAAAGTGACAACTAAATATTCAATTGAAATTGAAGTTGAAAATATTAATAAAGAAAAAGTTAATTGAAGAATATAGTTTATTTGAGCAATCTATAAACATTGATAATGTTAATTTTTCGTATGATGATAATAAAAGAATATTAAGTGATATTCATCAATGTATTAAAAAAGGTGTGAAAAATTTAGGAAAATAACATTAATAAATTTAGTAGTAAAATTTTATAATCCAATAAGTGGAAAATTAAGTATAAATAATGTGGATTACTCTATGTTAAATACTATGAATGTCCGAAAAAAATTAGAGTAATATTTCAAGATTTTTAAATTCTCGCTATATCAGTTGCCAATAATATATTGATGAGAAAGTGCGAATCAAAGAGTGATGCAGAACAAGTTATTAAAGCACTAAAAAGTGTTGATTTATTTGATAAAATAAATTCTTTGAAAAATGGAATTTATCCAAATATCCCAAAGGAGTTTGATTAAGATACAGTTATTTTTTCTGGAAGAAAAATTACAAAAAAAAGCTATTGTAAGAGCAATTATTTCTAATTCTGAAATTCTTATATTTAATGAAATGTCTAGTACGTTAGATCCAATAGCTGAACATGAATTAACAAAAGAAATATTGGAAAATTTTAAGGATAAAACAATAATTATAATCTCGCATAGATTATATACGACAAAATAACATAAATACAATTCTTAACTTAGAAAAGACTACTTAACCTATTGAGATATATAGCTTTTTCATATTATTTATAGATCTTTAGTGTACGAAATGGCTGCATGTTCTTGATTTTCTAAAATGGTAAGAGTACCAAATTTCACATTATAATTTCATATAGAAAAATTGATCATTTACAGCTATATTGTAGATTATAAAGTTTCTCATAAATTATGACATAATTCATCATTTTTATTCAATTTTTGTATAAAAATCATTGAAAGAAAAATAAGAAAATGTTATACTATAGAAAATAGTGAAATTATAGGCAATCATCTATCATAATTTTCTCTATTTTCTAAAGGAGGGATTATGCATTGGTCTAGAGCTAATAAGTCATTACTTATACGTAGTGGCTACTATAGGATTATCAAAAAGAACAATTCATAAAGATAGAAAATAGAGTACTTACTGAAAGAGGGAAACTTCTTTTTAGTTGGTGCTTTTTTTATTTTATAAATTATGTTAATCTATTAAAGAGTCAGCCTCCTTAATTATTTTAAAGTTATAAAGCAAGAATTAATAAGGAGAAAAATATGAAGAAACAAAACAATCAAAATACAAACATTTTTAATTTCAGTTATTTTATTGAAGAATATGAAGAAGAAACAAAACTCATTAAAATGATGATGGGTACATTCCACCATGCATTTAAAGTTCTTTATGATTATTATAAAATACCATCTATAAATTACATTTCTAAATTGTGTAAAATCAACCATAGAACAATAGCAAGTTATTATGATGGAACATCATCCGAACCACATTATAAAAAAGTACTTGCCATATGTGCAGGACTATGCTTATCTCCTAGAGTTTCAGAATATCTACTCTCTACTATTAGAGTAGACTTATCAATATCTTCCAATGTACAAGATCATTTATATCATAAGTTACTGCATGTAGCATATCATGAAGGATTAGATAAATGGAATGAATATGTTAAAGAATCACATATAGGAGATGAACATTTATTATAATATAAAAGTTTGTAATGAAGTACAAACTTGTCGCATGAATTAGACTTATTTAGACTTGGTTTTATCCGATTTCTTATCGAAATTTGGGTAAAGCCCTTTTTTTATGTAGAAAACCATTTGTAGTGGAGTACAAAGGCAAAAAATAAATCGTTTATAATGTATGAGTATGAAATAACAAAAATATCATTACTCTACTTTTTATTTGTGAAAATATTTATTAAAGTTGAGTTGTGATTCAAAAGAAAAGGAAAATAATGGATAAAAAAGAATTCTTATCAAAATACCATTCCCTTCAAGTTAAAATAGACAAGAAAAAATCATTAATAGAAGCATTAAAACACTCATCATTATTAAGTTCTATCATCTTAGAAGAAGAGAAACAATTAAAGAAGTTAATGGATGAATCTAAAGAAATAAAAATAGAAATAATGAAAGTTATTGAAAATTTAGATGATCGTTTACAATCTTTACTTATTTATCGTTATTTGAATGGAATGACCTGGAATGAAATTGCAGATAAATTATTTATCTCCCTTCGCACTGTTCATAGATGGCATGATATGGCATTGAGTTTACTTGAGATACAAAAATAAAAGTTGGCACACCATGGCACACCAAGACATATTGTGTCACATATAGGTATTATGGTATGATGAAAACATGACGAAAGTCATAATTAAGGATTATCTTATGCATAAGTATTTTAGTTTCCAAAAAGGAGGTGAAGAAAATGAGCAAGTTAACAGTCATTGTATCCATCATTGGACTATTAGGAACGCTATCTAGTATATTCTTTGCATATCTTGCATTTAAAAGAAGTGAAAGAATAGAGCAAAAAGCAGGAGGAAAAACAGAAGGAGTGATGTTTTCAGATATTGGATATATCAAAGCATGTGTAGATAGAGTAGAAAAGAATCTAAACAATGTGGATGAAAGATATCGTAATATTCTAGAAAGATTAGCAAAAGTAGAAGAATCATTATTCAATGTAACAAAACGGGTAGATGGATTGTAACAATGAATATTTATTCAATAAAATGTTAATTCTAAAGTATTAGTATTCTTTAGAAGAAAGGAGAAGAAAAATGGAATTTACAAGTGTACCTATTATTATAGTCTGTTGTTATATGATAGGTGAGATTTACAAAGTAGTATTCAAGAACAAGAAAGAATATTACAAGTTAATACCAATTCTTGTATCTATTACAGGAGGAGTAATAGGAATGGTTATTTACTACACAAATCCTGAAATGATAATGGATGTGGAAAACATATGGGTAGCTCTAGAAATTGGGATAGTTAGTGGTGCTAGTAGTACTGGTGCGAATCAAATAATAAAACAAACATTTAAGAAAGAAGGGGATCAAACAAATGAATGAGTTTATTAATAGAAAGGGAGTCAGTCTAGATAGAAGAAGTTTTGAAGTTGAAAAAGTAGAAACTGATGAAGCAGGTGAGATAACTAGAATTATCGGAACATTAGTAAGAGCAGATAATTCGACTATAGCGGGAACAGAAATAGAAGCAAATGTCTTCAATAAAATTCTTCAAGAAGCAGAAATGACAGAACAAGAAATAGTAATGGCAGATAAAGTAACTTTAAAATTAAGTGATTCAGTTTCCGCAAACTTTACATTGCCTCAAACAGGTGCAAATGGTTCAAGTATTACTTGGAAAGTAACATCAGGAACAGGAATTAGTATTGTTGGAAGTACTGCAGTTGTTACAAAAGAATTTGAAAATCAATCAGTTAAACTAACTGCCACAATTACATATGGCACTGCAAGTGATACAAAGGTTTTCACAATTACAGCAGTCAAAAGATTGACAGATCAACAAAAAGTAGAAGCAGATATTGCAAGTATTTCTTTATCAAGTCAAGTAACATCTAGTTTTACATTACCTCAAACAGGAGCAAATGGATCCAAGATTGTATGGTCAACACTTAAGAAATCAACACCGATTACCATTTCTAAAAGTATAGCGGTTGTCACAAGTAGATCAAAAGATGAAAAAGTTGATTTACAAGCTGAATTTACATGTGGTACTTATAAAACTTATAAAAACTATAGTGTTACTATTTTAGGAAGTACAGTTAAAATTACGCCTGATAGTTTAACTACCTCTTGGACACAAGAAAAAGGAACATTAAAATCAAATACCTTTGTAGTTAGTGCCTTAAAAGAAAAGAATATTTATGTTGAAGTAGAAGCAAATAGTAATTTAAGTGTTCAAGTTCTTAACAATAATACTACAGATGTAAGTATTATTGTTAGTGAAACACAAGCATTAAATAACCAAATAGGAACAACAATGATCCTTGAGTTTAATGTAAAAGTATATACTACGGAAGAACCGGGCATTTTAATTAAAAAAATTCCAGGAACAATTAAATATACCTTTGCATCTACTGCATCGAGCAATTAATTACAAACATAAAGAAAGGAGAAAAAAATGAGAGAATTTGTTAATAGACAAGCAAAAAATTTAAATAGGAAAAGTTTTGAAGTTGAAAAAATTGAAAAAGATAATAAAGGTGATATTATTAGAATTATTGGAAAGTTTCTAAGAGATGATGATGCAACTATCGAAGGAACACCATTAGATGCAAAAAATTTATTGCTAGCTGTGAAAAAATATTTCTGTGAAAGCAGTTCTGTAACAATTGCAAAAGGTGAAACGGGAACAATTACTATTGATATTGCAAAAACAGTAACTGTAGATATTCAAAATGATTATGCCAACCTTTTTACAGTTACTTCGTCGACAAGTGACGATACAGTAACATTAAAAGTTGAACCTTCCCCAACCATAACAATAGAAGGAGCAACAGAGTATGATTTTAGAGTAGTACTGACATCACAAGAAACAGGAAGAGCACTTGGAGTAGTAACATGTACAGTTATCTTAGTTGCAACATCCACAAATCCAAGTGATTAAGATTAAAAAAGAATTAGAATTCTTAAGGAAAAGAGGAAAACAAAATGAAATTATCACAATTGAAAAATAAATTAGAAAAAACATTAAAAGAAAAGAACCGTTTAAATATTAGACCAATAAGAAAAGAATATCAAAATTATCAAAAGGTTCAATCCATTCATTTCAATGAACAATTCAGTTTAGACAAAATCAAAATCATTGGAATTACTGGAAGTACTGGTAAATCTACAACTGCATTTTTAGTACATGAATATTTAAAATCATTAGGATATAAATCTGTATTATATAGTAGTGCTATGGTAGATTCGCCAGCAAGCCATATTATGAAAAATGAAGCATTTGAAGTTGCAGTTTCAAGTGAAGAATCTTTACTAAGTATTATGGAAGAAGCTGAAAGCTATGGTGCAGAGTATTTAGTACTAGAAGTAAATGAAAGTACATTAGAAAAAGGAATTTTACAAGATGTGCCATTCACTGTTAGAGCACTAACAAATATTAACCCATATCATAACGAAGAACAATACACAAAAGAAGAATATGTTGCATTAAAGAAATCATTTTTTAAAAATATTGATGAAGATTGCAAATGCGTCATTGGCTTACAAGATAACTTTATAGAATTATTTGAAGAATTTCTTACGTTAAATACATGTGAAACATATACCTTTAGTAGTCAATATATCGCTAGAGTGAATGGTTTAGATTCAAGTAAAATGACATGTTTATTACAAGAATTATATCCATCTTTAGATGGTATGGATATGGTAGTAAGAGTAAAAGATAAGTCTTATTCATTTAATAGCAGTATCACTATGCGATATAATGCATTAAACTTGATATGTGCCATGACAATTCTTGAAGCATTAGGTAAGTTTGATGCAACAAAATTTAATAAATGCATTAAAAATATTCAAATTCCGGGAAGAGTAGAAGTGTACAAAGCAAACGGAAGAGTGATTGTAGTAGATACACATTTACCAAGAATGTTAGAATTCTTGCAAGAGTTAAAATTAAAAGGTGATATCTATAATATTAAAGTAGTTATTGGCTCCATGGGAAGCGGATTTAAAGACTGGGATGAAAAGTTTAAAACACCACTCTTCTTATCCAAACGAACAAAATCACGTCAGTATGCATGTGATTTATTAAAACAATATGTAGACTTTGTATATCTTACAGAAGATGATAATGCAAAAGAAAGTGCATTAGATATTTGTCAAGAATTACAAGGATATTTAGAGGAAAAAGTTCCATCAATAATTGTAGTGGATAGAGAACAAGCCATCAGACAAGCCATTGAAGAATCTAAAGTTGGAGATGTCATTTTCATTTCTGGAAGAGGAAACAGAAGAATATTATGTAATACCTCTACAACAATGAAACTCATCAAAGATAGTGAAGTTGTGGAAGAAGTGGTAAGAGAGTTAGGATGGAGATAATATGGATAATAGCAGAGTAAATCAAACAAACAAAAGTTTTGATTGTGGATTAGGAAAAGCACGTGTAAATTTATTTAATGGTAGATTATTGTTTACTTATCCACTTTGTTCTATCGGTATGAATAATTTTCAGATTAAAACATCATTGATTTATAATTCTCATTACAAAACAAGTGATTTTAATGGAAGAAAAATTGGTCTTGGTAATGGATGGAAATTAGATATTGAACAACATTTATTTCCATATCAAACAATTTACAACATAGACGGTTTTGCAAGTGGAGATTATGTTTTGATTGACTCAAATTGGATGGTTCATAGATTTGTGAAATACAAAACAAATAATGAATATGGAGATCACTACTATGATGTAAGTGGAAGTGGCTTAAAATTATTAGTAAAGAAAAATGAAAATCCTAAGGTATATGATGATAAAAACAATATTTATTGTTTTGATGAAAATGGCCGCATGGTAAGTGCAATATCTAGTGTAAACACAAATGTTATCAAAGAAATTGTGTATAATAGCAATAATCAAATTATATCTATTTTTGATGAGAGAAAACCCTCTAGAAGAATCAACTTTTCATATAAAGGTAATTTACTTACAATAGTATCTACCACTAAAAATGAAATTAGTTTTATTTTAGATTATGATGAAGAACAAAAACTACAAGTAATCAAAAAACAGAATAAAACAAGTGCAAAAAATGTTATGCAGTTTTCATACAATAGTAAAAACCAACTATTATATACAATTAATAGTGTCAATTTTTCAGCACTATGCTACTTTTATACAAAAGATACATTACCTAAAGTGTCAAGAATTGATAATGGTGCTGTTAGAAAATTTTTTAAAACAGAAAATAAAGCACCAGAAGTTTATGTAGGTGAAGATGTATACTTTGGTGAAGGTAGTTTTGTAACAACTGCATGTGAAAAAATCAAAGAAGTATATTTTCAAATGCCTGAAAGTTATCGAAAGTCACAAATATCCTTTGAATATTACAATTCATATACGACTTGTATGAATGAGAAAGGAGTTTCTATACAATACTCTTTTAATAAAAAAGGAAGTGTGATTAGCACTTTAGAAAGAAAAAAAAGAAGTATACGTTATTGTACACTATCAAAACAAAAAGGTTGGCTATTATCTGGTGCTGGAACTGCAGATATTTCATTAAATGAATTGCCAGCATATATTTTATCAGCAACAAACTCAAAAATAACTTATACTGTACCAACAGATTTACTAGAAATTTTCACACAGATTTTCAGGTGTGATACTGAAAAATATTCAGAACATTTCACAGTATCTTTTTGGATGAAATTTTATAAAAATAGTCAATCGAATAGACTTGCAACTTTGTATTATGATTTTGGTGAAGAAGAAACAAAGAGTAGTCAAGCAATTCTAGAGGATACTTTAGTAGATAGTTGGCAATATGTAAGTATTCCTGTAGATTTAGGACAAAATCAATCAAAATTAAGTAATATTAGATTAGTATTTGAAGGTGTATCTTCTGATACAGAAATCTATCTAGCAGATATGAGAATTGAAAAAGGAAATGTTCAATCCATTATGATTGATGAATATCAACTAGATATGTCTAAAAGTATTTGTTACTATAGTGATGGAAAAGAAACAGTAGAGGCTATTTCACCAGACTTTTATATGACTGAAGATGATATCTTAAAAACATATCAAAGTTTATTTTATAGTAGAAATGCTCCTGAATTGTTAGAATCTAATCAAGGATATTATGATTTCGTATATTGTAATGGAACAAAAATGAAATCAGTAGCTTATGCAGGAATTAAAATGAAAGATGGTAAACTTCAAAATTTTGAAATAGATGAAAATAATATTCCAAATTATTATTTTAAATCTATTGATTTAATTGAATCAGGTTCTTGGACAAGTACAGAAATACAAATTAGATTTTATTATGATGATACAATAGGTAAATACTATTATGAAACTAAACAGTCCTTTGGAGTTTTACAAGGTGATCCAAATAAACGCTTACCAGATGAAGAGGCATTTATCACATATAGTTGGGAAAACCAAGATGGAACCTTTAGGGCAAGTAAAAGTACAAGTGGAGTTGTTACTAAAAACTTCTATGATGAATATGGTAATACGGAAAGAGTAATGGTATATAATGAAAAAGATCAAAGTGAAATCATCGAAACAATTTATGAATACTCTGAAAAAGAAGCAAGTAAAAGAGAAGTAGTATTATCAGTAAAAAAAGATGGTATTGTAACTACTTACAATAACGATTCAATGTATAATATGGTAAATCAAGTTAACCAAGGAAATCAATTAGTCATCTATAAATATGATGATTATAAAGAAAAAATAAAACATATTGAATTCGTTGATAGAAATAAAAGAGAAATAGTCAATGAAAATGATATTGTGTACTCTAATGAAGATACTGTAAAAATCATGAAAAGTAAAGATGGTGTTACTTATGGTTTTGGTCACAATATTTTCTCTGAATTAGAAAAGATTTATAGAAATAAAGAGCTCATTCTAGAGAAAAAAATCACAAGAAGTGTAATAGGAGATGTTGAGGAACAAACGATATATCAAACAAAAGATACTCCAATTAAAATGATTACAACTTATGATGAATATGGAAAAGTAAAATCAAGTGAATGTGAAGGAAATATTGTTCAGTTTTCTTATGAATCCAGCCTAGAATCTCCATCATTAAATAGAGTAAAAGAAATCAAGGATTCATACATGAATACAACATACAAAATGACTTATGATGATGATAGTGATATAACAAGTGTAAAGATGGAAGATGATCAATTAGAATTAACAACTTACTCTGATAATTCCATGAAGTATAAAATAAAAACAGATGATGAAACAATTACATTTAAAACAACGAATGAAAATGTGTTAAGCTCAAAAGTTGCTAGTACAATGTATTATAAGAATGAAGAAACAGAACCTGTAGGATATGAAGATTTTAGTTATACATATACTTATGATAACTTAGATAGATTCAGTAAAAAATGTAGTAAAGAAACAATCTTTAATAAAGGAAAAAATAAAGAAGCAGCAATAGCAGTAGAACAAGAAATTATTTATAAAGAAGGTACAGAAGTTCCAGTAGGTATTATTTATAGTGTAGATTCTAAAATAAAAAACAAAACAGAAGATAGTGCAAGTTTCAGTTTTGTAAATGGATATGACCGTTATGGAAATATCATTTCAATGTTAGAATCTGGAGTAAGATATGAGACAAGTCCTCAAACAACAGCTACACAAAATAAAGTAAGAATGGAATCTAGAACAAATGTTTATTCTTATGATTCATTTAATCGATTAACAAAAGAAGAAAACCATTATTTTGGTGGTATAGATTATCAATATGGAAATATTTCAGGAATGATAGAAAAAGTAATTAAAACAAATGGTGATCAAAAGACATTTTCTTATGAAAAGGGTAGATTGACAAATGTAAAGATAAATGATATAATGCATTTAGTAGGGTATGACCATTATGGAAATGTAACAAAAACAGATAAAGCTACTATTACATACAATGCAAGAAACTTAATGGATAGTTGCAGTGTTCAAAATACGAATGTTCAATATAACTATAATTATCAAGGAACTAGAAGTAGGAAACAAATCACACAAAGTGGAACAACCACTTATGTAAATTATTACTTAGATGGTAATACAACCCTTGGAGAAGATTGGACAGATTCAAAAGGAAATATAACAAGAAAAATCAGATATTTCTATGATGCACAAGGAATATGTGGTTTAAGATATGATGGAGATAATTATACCTATATAAAAGATTCAATTGGTAACATTAGTAAAATAATGCATAACGGAAAGATCATAGGTGAATATATTTATGATGCTTGGGGAAATCATGAAGTAGTAGAAATATCTATAGAAAATGATAAAGAAAAGTTTGTATTATATAATAATCCATTTAGATATAAAGAATACTATTATGATATAGAAACAGGACTATTCTATTGTGACTCTAGGTATTATAATCCTGAATGGTGTTGTTTTTTAAGTCCAGATAACATGGATTATTTAGATTCTAAAAATGTTATTGGATTAAACTTATATTGTTATTGCAATAATAATCCAGTAATGTATGCTGATCCTAGTGGGCATTTACCTAAGTGGATTAAATGGTTGCTTAAAGGTCCGACTATAGCTATTGGTTATCTTGTATGTATTTTAGGCCATTATAGTGGTATTATAGGTGCACTATCTTTAAGTCTTGCATTGAGTACTTATATAACAAATTTCGTAACAATTTGTTATAGTTATTATGTTGTTAAAAAGTATGATGATTTAGATTATTCAGATATTGCTAGTGATGAAGATTCTTCTTTTGGTATAGAGACAAAACTTCTAACTGATGATAAAACAATAATGAAATATGTAAATTATTTATATACTGATTCAGATATCGCAAAAAATTGGACAAAAGAGCAATTATATCGTGAATTAAGATATCATAAAAGAGGAAATCAAATTAATTCAATGTTAAAAAACTATAATTTAGATTTCTTTTCTGAACATTTTGAGTATGCAGATGTTGAGAAAAAACAAACAGCAAAATCATACATTTTAAGATTTATTGGAAATGTACTTTAAAAATATTATACAAGGAGAAAATCATGAAAAAGAGAATACTTATACTTTTATTATTACCATTATTATTACTTTTCACTGCATGTGGAAAACCTGAATGTCAAGAAGATGGACATATAGATACGATAGAACTTGCAGATAAATACTTTCCAAAATACTTTCAAGCAGTTGAAGAATCATTAGAAAAAAACAATATTCAATATGAAAAAGAATATTCTGAATTATTGGGTTCAGATATTAGTAAATATGCAAATGGAACTAAATGCTATAAAATAAAATATCATATATTAGAAACACTTGGTTTTAACTTTACCTACTGGTTTGATTATCCATGTAATGATATTGAATGTGTTTTTTACTATAAAACTCCAAATGAAGATGACTTGTATAATATTCCAGAGAAGTATATTAATGTGATGATGGATGTAGTAAATTTCTGTTCACATAACTATTTAGGCACAGGAAAAACATATTATTCATACTATGAAAAGATGAAAGATAAACTTTCAAAAGGAGATACAAATTCTCAAG
>CANQVW010000022.1 GCA_947627395.1 uncultured Bacilli bacterium
CCACCTATGTTTAATGGAAATCGTCTTCGACTGAGTTATGCAACTCAAAGCGATGTTATGCCACCTACCTTTGTCCTTTTTGTAAACGCTGAAAAGCATATGCATTTTTCTTACTTACGTTATTTAGAGAACCAAATTAGAAATACTTTTCATTTCGAAGGTGCACCAATTAAATTTGTATTACGTAAAAAAGAATAAATTATCCTAAAAGTTGATTCATAAGAATCAGCTTTTTTTATATAATGAATCGGAAGGTGATAAAATGAACATTGGTAAAGTATTAAATTTAATTGCTGAAAATAACATTGATCCTGAAAAAGTATTTGCACTTGTTGAAAAAATAAAAAACACAGATTTAAAAAATGAAACAAATTTGCGTATGATTATAAGAGAAGCATCTGAAATTGCAGGTAAAGAAATTGACCAATTTAAAGAAGATAGATTAGTTAAAAAAATCATGCAAGATGGGATTAACGAAGATTTACTTGATATGATTTAGTCATATTTAGTATCTTTTTTTCATAAAATGAATTGTGGAGGAATATAACATGAGCAATGTAATTAAAGATGTAGCTTATCGAACGAATGGTGAGCTATACATAGGAGTTTTAGGAAGTGTTCGCTGTGGAAAATCAATGTTTATTCGTAAATTTATGCAAACTAAAGTTTTACCCTATGTACTAGAGGAAGAAAAAAATAAAATTATTGATGAACTTCCTCAAAGTGCAGAAGGTAAATCCATTATGACTGTGGAACCTAAATTTGTTCCATCTAATCCAGCAACCATTGTTTTAGAAGATAATTTAACCTTAAGTATTCGTATGGTTGATTGTGTTGGATATGTTTTATCGAATGCGAAAGGATATAAAAATGAAGATGGAAGTCCTAGACTTGTAAAGACACCTTGGTTTACAGATGATATTCCATTTGATGAAGCAGCTCATTTAGGTACTCGAAAAGTCATGGAAAATCATTCTCATATAGGATTATTGCTGACAAGTGATGGTAGTTTTGGCGAATTCAAAAGAAAAGATTATGAAGAAGTAGAAGAACAATTGGTTGATGAAATGAAAGAATTACATAAGCCTTTTGTAATTGTTTTAAATACCATTGAACCAAATAGCAATCAAACATTAGAACTTGCTAAGAAACTTGAAGATAAATATCAGGTATCTGTTATTCCAGTTGATGTATCCACATTATCAGATGCTGACATAGATAAAATTTTAAAAGAAGCATTAAATGAGTTCGATATTTCAAAACTTGAAATTAATGCCCCAACATGGTTATCTAATTTAGATGAACACAATCCTCATAAAATCATGTTTGATAACATCATCAATGAAACAACAGGAACTTATCGTAAATTTAAAGAAGTTTCAGAAATTCAAAATAAATTAATGGAATGTCCTTTATTTACACAAGTGGATATTGTAAAATTAGATAGTGGAACAGGAGAAGTTGAAATGGTTTTAGATTGTCCTGATGAATTGTATGATGATATTTTAGAAGAGATTGTTGGTGACGCCATGAACGATAAAGGTGCATTTATCCAATTGTTACAAGAATGTATGATAGCAAAAGAAGAATATAAAAAATATCAAAGTGCTTTAGAAGCCGTAAAATCCACAGGATATGGAATTGCAACTCCAACTGTTGAAGACATGACTTTAGATACTCCAGCAGTAATTAAACAAGGCTCAAGATACGGAATTAAACTTCGTGCACTTGCTCCATCCATTCATATGATTAAAGTGGATGTTGAAAGTTCTTTTGAACCAATCATTGGAAGTGAAGAACAATCCAATATGTTGGTCGATAAACTCATGAAAGATTATGAAGTTGATCCAAATACAATGTGGCAATCAGAAATATTCGGAAGAAAACTTAGTGAAGTTGTAAATGATGGAGTTCGAGCTAAATTATATATGGTTCCTGAAAACATTCAATTTAAATTAAGAGAATGTATGGAAAAAATTGTAAATAAAGGAAAAGGAAGTTTTATTGCCATTGTTCTTTAAACAATTTAATTAATTATAAATTAAAGTGTAATTTGATTCAATATCAGTTACACTTTATTTTATTAAAAATTCTTCATTTGTATTTTTTTTTAAAAAATGATAAAATATAGAAAAAGTGAGGAATTTAAAATGTTGAAAAAAGATTATGTTGATCGTATTAGTGAAAGTCTACATATGACTAAGAAAAATGTTTCTTTGGTATTTGATGAACTTTTTTCTTTATTTATAGATGATTTATCGCATCAGAAAAAAGTTGTCATTTCAGGATTTGGAACTTTTGAAGTAAAAAAAACTGAACCTTATGATGTATATAGTCCTGTTGATGGATCTATTATTAAAGATGTTTCCGTTACAAGAGTTTATTTTAAAAGTAGCAATCAATTAAAAAAAGTATTAAAAGAAAGAATAAAATAAAACTTTTTTTCATATATTAGACTGGTGATAGTATGTTCTATTTCATTCGTAAGAAGGGAATGAAACTTCTTTTTTTTACTATATTTTTTATTATACTTTTATTTTTTACCAGTCAAGTATTTAAAAAAGTTCATCATCAATTTGATTATGAAGTTTTATATGTTGATTCATTAGAAAAGGATGAAAAAGAAATCATTCAATTTTGTTTATTGGATTTGGATAATCAATACCATTTGATCAATTTAGAAATTGTACCTACAGAGGATTTATTTTCAAAAATTTTTGATTTATATCATCAAAATAAAAATGAATTACCTTTAGAGTATACATTGAATTGTTCAACAGTTATTTTAAATCGTTCTATTGAGGTTATAGAAGATACCATTTATATTACAATTTATGATGAAATTCCTTTTTTGTTAAATGATTCTTCATTAGACTATTTAACATCTGAAGAAGAATTGTTTCGTACTTTTAGAGCAATGAAATTAACTTACAGTTATTTAGGTATTAACAAGATGGTTATCAAATCTAATCAAAATGAATATGTTTTCTAATTGAAAAAATCTTAAAAATCATGTATAATGAGTCTAGGAAGTGATAAAGTGAAAATCATATTAGCAACACATAACGAAAATAAAGTCATTGAAATCAGGAGAATGATTCATTTAGAGAATCAGTCATCTATTGAAATTGTTTCCCTGGAGGATTTAAAAGATTATGATGAGGTAGAAGAAACAGGGAAATCATTTGATGAAAATGCACTTATTAAAGCGAAATATTATTATGAAAAATATCATTTACCATCACTTGCTGATGATTCTGGTTTAGTTGTTCCAGCTTTACATGGAGCTCCAGGAATTTATTCTGCACGATATTCTGGTGGAAACGATGAGGATAATAATCAATTTTTGTTGAAAAATATGAAAGATATTACTGATCGTAGTGCTTTTTATAGTTGTACTATTTGTTACTATGATGGGCTACCACATTATTTTAATGGTAAAGTTTATGGAACTATTGGATATACAGAAGTTGGTGAACATGGCTTTGGATATGATCCACTATTTTATGTAGGAAAACGTACACTTGCACAGTTTTCAATGGATGAAAAGAACAAAATTAGTCACCGTGGAATAGCATTACAAAAATTTATGAAGTTTCTTCATCAAAAATAAAAAAACTATTTACTTTTCAACTAAAAAGTAGTATAATACTTGTATATGTATGTAAAGATGTTCAGAAGGGAGGGGACCAAGGTGTCAAAAATCGTAGTTAGAGAAAATGAATCAATTGAAGATACTTTAAAACGTTTCAAGAGAGAAGTATCAAAACGCGGAACCCTTACCGAATTACGTAAGCGTGAGCATTTCTTAAAACCAAGTGACGTTCGTAAGATGAAAAAAAGAGCTATGAAAAAAAATGGTGGACGTCGTAATTATTAAAATAGTTATTTAGGTAAACATTGTTTACCTTTTTATTTTACTTTGTCATTTTATATTGACGTTCTTCATATATTTTATTGGTGAAATAAAAATGTTAAAGAACAGTAAAATTAAATTATCAATTTATCAAGATGAGCGTGTTGTGATTGAAAATTATTTGGAATTGAAAGAAATCGATGAAGAAATCATAGTTGTAGATGGATACCAAATTCTAGGATCATTTTTGCATATTCGTAAAATGGATGATTATATGATTGAAATTATAGGAAAAATCACGTCCATTATTTTAGGGGATCAATGAAATATTTTGTATCTATTCCTAAGAATGATAGGCAATTTTTATCAGGAAAGAACATTAAAAACATTCAGCTAAAGGAAGATACCATCGAATTTGAAACAAATGAAAAAAGCATACAACGACTGCAAAATGAAATATCATCTATTTACTTAAAAAACCAAAGAAAAGAGAAAATAAAGAAAATTTTAAAAAAATACAGTATTGCTTTTATTTTTTTCTTAATTACTCTTTTTTTATTAATGAATCAATCATTTACAATTCAATCCATTACCTTTCGATTAGAAGATACTTATGATGAAAAAGTTTTATCACATATTTATCAATATACAAAAAAGATAGGACCATTTTTATATTTAAATTCCTCTATTCAAACCATTAATGATTCCTTAAGAAACGAATTTTATGATTATGAATGGATTGGTATTGAAAAAAAAGGTTCAAGAATTATCATTAATATAAAAAAACAAGATGAACATAGCTTTTTAGATGAAGAAAGTTTAGTTCCTGGTGAGCTTGTTGCAAAAAAAGATGGAGTTATCCGTCTTTATTTTGTGAAAAAAGGTATTGTCTTGATTAAAGAAGGTCAAAGTGTTTTTGCTGGCGATATTTTAGTTACAGGAAATGTAAAACATCAAATTGGAGGAATTGAATATATTCATCCTGTTGGTGTTGTTATTGCTGATATATTAGAATATCAAAATGTTCAAGTTAGAAAAAAACTTACAACCATAAAACGAACTGGAAAAATAAAAACAGAAGAATTCTACTCTTTTTTTAATCATTCTAAAAAAATAAGTTCGCCATTTGAAAGTTTTGATATTGAAGAAAAAATAGTTTTAAATACTAAAATATTTAAAAAAATAAAAAGAATTTATTATGAAAAAAAAGAAATCACATCTACATATACATTTGATGAAGCTATGGTATATGCTCAAAGTTTAATTCACAAAGACTTTTCAAGCCATCAAATTCATGAAAAAGAAGAATTAATTTATATGAATTTAATTCAATATCTTGAAGATCGTGATTATTATTATTTTAAATATATTGTAAAAAAGAGAGAAAATATTGCTACGTTTCAAGCAATGAAACCAATAGAAAATTCTAATGATGAAGAAAATAATTAAGTCATACAAACATTATATTAAATGACAAGTCATAAATTAATTCTTAACTTTTTTTAAAATTCATGATATAATAAAAATACATTTTATTGTTTATCTATGATAATGAATGAATGAAATCAATTCTTGAAATACTAATAGAAATATGATGAATAAAGGAACAAGTTATACAAATGAATGAATACACATTAATTTATGAATTGAAAGAAATTTTAAATGAAAGTCTTATTTTAGGACCAAATAATACAATTTTGCATATGATTGAAGAAATTGTTGATTTTCCAGTTGTCATTTTGCAAGGAAAAATATATATTCCTAAGGATAAAGAAGATGAGAAAGATACTTTAATGGCCTTGTTTGCTTTGTTAGAACAATTTTCGTTTGAACATATTTCATTTAGTGCACAAGATATTATTTATATTATGCAAAATATTAAAGAAGGAAAATTGAATGAGTTAAAAGAAATTTATTTTCATCGTGAACTTCTTATTACATTACAAAATGGTAAACCAATTTTTCCCAAAACTGCTCATCAAGCTCTTTATTTAAAAGAATTAAAATCAAATGATATTGTTTTTGGTGTAGGACCTGCTGGTACTGGAAAAACTTATTTAGCTGTAATGTATGCTGCAAGTCTTTTGAAAAAGCAACAAATAAAGAGGATTTTATTGGTTCGCCCTGTTGTTGAAGCAGGGGAGAAACTTGGATTTTTACCAGGGGATTTAAAAGAGAAAATAGATCCATATTTAATTCCTTTATATGATGCTTTAAATGATTGCTTTGGAAAAGATATGGTTGCTAAAATGATTGAAAAAGGTTCCATTGAGGTGGCTCCACTAGCTTATATGAGAGGTAGAACTTTAGATCATTGTATTGCTATTTTAGATGAAGCACAAAATGCAACAACTACACAAATGAAGATGTTTTTAACTCGTTTGGGTGTTGAAAGTCAAATGATTATCACTGGAGATATTACACAAATTGATTTACCATCACACCATCATTCAGGGCTTATTGAAGCGATTCATTTGTTAAAAAATCTTCCAGGCTTATCCATTGTTCAATTTGATAAAAGTGATGTTATGAGACATCCATTAGTATATAAAATTATTCATCGATACGAAAGTAAAAAAGAGGAATAATATGAAAATAAAAATCATTAATCAATATGGTAAAATCAATATTGAGTATCGAAAAATTGTGAAAGAAATTGAAAATATTGTTCTTCATCAATATAAAAATTTTCATCCATTAACGATTATTTTAGTTTCATTGGATGAAATTCATCAAATGAATTTAACCTATCGACATTTGGATTATCCGACAGATGTGTTATCTTTTGAAGAACATGAAGAGGATTATTTAGGTGAAATTTTTATCTGCATGGATAAGGTAAAGGAACAAGCATTATTATATGAACATTCAGAAGAAAGAGAATTTGCATTTTTAGTTTGTCATGGAATTCTTCATTTATTAGGATATGATCATATGACAAAAGAAGATGAAAAAGAAATGTTTACTGAACAAGAAAAAATATTAAACCAAACACAGTATAAGAGGAGTTAAAGAAATGGAAAAAGAAATAGAAGAAACCATACTTACTGCAACAAATGCTAGGAATCTTGCATATGCACCTTATTCTAAATTTAAAGTAGGTGCTGCAATTCGTTTGACGGATGGCACAATCATTACAGGATGTAATATAGAAAATGCTTCTTATGGCTTATCAAATTGTGCAGAAAGAACAGCTCTTTTTAAAACATATTCACAAGGGTATCAAAAAAACGATATAAAATATATGGTGATTGTTGCTGATTGTAGTGAGCCTGTTTCTCCCTGTGGTGCTTGTAGACAAGTTATGGCAGAACTCATGCATCCAAACGCACAAATTATTATGTCAAATTTAAAAATGGATCGATTGGTAAAAACTGTTGCTGAACTTTTGCCATATCACTTTGATGGAGATATGTTAAATGTTTAAATCTGGATTCATTGCCATTGTTGGGCGTCCCAATGTAGGTAAATCAACTTTTTTAAATTTTATTTTGGGTCAAAAAATTTCTATTATTAGTCAAAAGCCACAAACAACAAGAAATACGATTCAAGGAATCTATACAACAAAAGAAGCCCAAATGATTTTTATTGATACTCCTGGAATTCATAAACCAATTCATGAATTAGGAAATTATATGAATCAAACTGCCATTCATACGTTAAAAGATGTAGATTTGATTTTATGGATGATGGATGTTACTGCTCCCTTTGGTAAAGGGGATGAATATATACTTCAACTTTTGTCTAAACTTAATACACCTGTATTTTTAATGGCAAATAAAATGGATTTAGTTAAAGATAAAACCAAAATGAAAGAAAACATCGATAAATTTACAATTCAAAAAAAGTTTTCTGAAATTGTTTATCTAAGCGCATTAGAAGGAACCAATGTTCATCATGTATTAGAATTAATTTTAAATTATTTACCAGAAGGTCCTATGTATTATCCAGAAAATCAAATTACAGATCATCCTGAATCCTTTATTATAGGAGAAATGATACGTGAAAAAATTCTTTTATTGACTAAAGAAGAAGTTCCTCATTCTATTGCTGTTGTTGTGGATGAAATGAAGCAAGATGAAAATCAATTAATGAATATTAGAGCAACGATTTATGTTGAAAGAAAAAGTCAGAAAAAAATTATTATTGGTTCACAAGGAAACATGATTAAAGCGATTGGAACACAAGCAAGAAAAGATATCGTCATGTTATTAGGACAGAAAGTTTATTTAGATTTATGGGTCAAAGTAGAAGAGGATTGGCGAGATAAAAAAAATATTTTACATCGTTTGGGGTATTATTTGGAAAATCATTAAACCGTGCATAAAAAGAACATGTTCTAGGAATTATATGGTTAGGAGTGATAACTATATGAAAAAGAACAAAGAATTTGAAACTTTTTTAAAAACGGGAAGTATATATGATTATTTAAAATATGTGAAAGCAAAAAAATCTGGAGAACAACATGGAGAAGAAAGAAGGAATTGTCCTAAAGAGCATTGACTATCAAGAAAATTCTAAGATTATTTATTGCATTACGAATCAAGGAATTGATAGCGTGATTGTGAAAGGGGCAAATCATCTAAAAGGACATACAGCTTTATTCACACAAGAAATGATTAAAATTGAATATGAAAAAAAGAAAGAAAGATTTTTAGTAAATGGAAAAATTATCGATAGTTATGTATCGATTCGAACAGATTTTAATAAATTACAAAGTGTGCTTAAGATCATGGAAATCTGTTATGTATTAGGAGATCATATTAACAATTTTCAAACTTTCTATCAATTTTTAAATCAAATTTTAGATTTAATTTCTAAAACAAAGGATCACCAGCTTTTAGAAATTTTATTTAGAACAAAAATATTGTATTTATTAGGGGTGGCACCAATTTTTAAAAAATGTGTTTCTTGTCAAAGTACAACAAATTTAGTTGGATTTGCTTTTGATAGTGGTGGAATGAAATGTAAAAACTGTATGAGTATGGAAGATTTTATTTATCCAAATGATGTGATTCATATGGTTCAGAGTCTCTATGGACAAAAATTATCTACATTAGAAAAAGATTTACCAACTTTAAATGTAGATATCAAACGTGTGAATCATTTTTTAGATTTATATTATGAGCAATATTTAGGATTTAAAAGCAAGGTAGAAAAAGTGTTAAAACATTTTGAATGAAAATGACTTTCATTTTGGAAAATTATTGTAATTTGAAATATGATTTGTTATAATACTTTCGGAAGTTTTATTAAACTTGTTTTGTTTTTTCTTTTGTTTGAATGATGTTCCTATTTAAATCAATTCATATGTATATAATGAAATTTCAGGACGGTGCAAACTTCTAAGAGGCATTTGTCCTTTTTATATTTCTTCCACATGGAGGTTTAAATGGAAGAAAGAGAAAACGTGCAAACGAATGCACAAATGAGCAAACAAAATTCTAAATTTGCTCGTAAGATGGATCAATTTTGGGGTGTGAGTCGTCACGGCTCAAGTTTTAAAATTGAAATCTTTGCAGGTATTGCTACCTTTTTAGCAATGGCTTACATTTTAACTGTCAATCCAAATTCAATTATTGGTTCAACTGCAGATGTAAGGTGGTCCTCTGTTTTTATTTCAACAGCTTTTGGTGCTGTTATTGGTACTTTATTGATGGCATTACTTGCAAAAATGCCTTTTGCCCAAGCATCTGGTATGGGCTTAAATTCCATGACAGGACTTATTATTGGTGGTGCATTTGGTTTTAGCTATAGTTTTGGCAATGCAATGTTTTTAATTTTCATTAGTGGGCTTATTTTCTTGTTACTATCGATTGTTCCGATTGGAAAAGATAAGAAAACGGGAGCTTATATTACATTACGTGAAAAAATATTTGATGGAATGCCAAGAGCTGTTAGAACAGCTATTCCTGTAGGTATTGGTTTTTTTATTGCATTTATTGGTTTTCAAAATTCAAAAATAATTGTTGATGATCAATTTACACTACTGTCTTTAGTTGATTTTAAAAATGCTATTCTGAATAAAGAAGGTGCGAGATTACTAGCAAATAATGCCATTGTAGCCTTATTGGGATTGGCGATTATTGCTGTATTATCACATTATAATGTTAAAGGGGCTGTAATTATTGGTGTACTTGTTGCAACTTTGTTTGCATGGCCTCTTGGTGTAGCAGATATCGATATTCTACTTGGTAAAAAAGACGGAATCAGTTGGAAGTTCTGGGAAAATTTCAAAACGTTTTTTAATTTTAAACCAGAAGAAGGAGGAGTATTTTTTTCTTTGTTCACAGAAGGATTAAAATTTCCTAAAGAATCCATTTTAACTTCCATCATGATCGTCATTACATTCTGCATGATTGATATGTTTGATACGATGGGAACTGTTGTTGGTTGTGCTACCAATGCGGGATTGATTGATGAAAATGGTAAACCAGATCATTATAATAAAATTATGTATGCCGACTCCATTGCAACTTGTACAGGAGCTTTTTTGGGAACGTCAACTGTTACAACATTTGTTGAAAGTGGTGCTGGTGTAGCAGTAGGTGGTAAAACAGGAATGACAGCATTTGTTGCAGCAATTTTGTTCTTCTTATCCATTTTCTTACTTCCAATTTTCGCATTTATTCCATCAGCTGCAGCAGCATCTGCATTAATTTGGGTGGGTGTTCTAATGATTAAGAATGTAAAAAATATTGATTTCCATTCTGTTAAGAATGCTGTTCCTGCCTTTTTAACTATCATAATGATGTTATTATGTTATTCTATTACAGATGGAATTGGAATAGGAATTATTTCTTATGTTGTTTTATCAACCATCATTTATGTTGTTGATTTAATTAAATATGCAATAAATAAAGAAAAAGGTGCTGAAAAACCTAAATGGGAAATTTCAGTTGTGGCATTAGTTGTTACATTTTTATTCTTAATTTACTTTTTAGTACCAACTGTATTTTGATAAGTAATAGAAGAAGATCTAAAGAAATAGGCTTTAGGTCTTTTTTGTATGAATTTATTTGAATGATGGAATAATACATTTGGTGATTAAATGGAAAAATCAATATTAAATAAAAAAACATATAAAATTCAATTATTTATTATATATCCTTGTTTATTTATTTTTGTATGCTATCTTGTTTACCATGCGTATGGATTTTTTACAGGAAAACTTGCATCGTATTTATTTCCAACTCAACTCACACAATTTGAAATGAGCAAAATTTATATAACATCCTCATTTTTTATGATTTTATTTGAATATTTTATCTTGTCTGATTTGCCAAACAATTATTTTTTGTCACGTATGCTAGGTGTTATATTGATGGTATCACTTTATTTGTTTTTCTCATCATTTTATTCACTTAATTTCTATATTCATCTTTTGATTATTTTCTTTTCAACATTTTTTACTTATTTTATTCAAAAAGCGAATCATTTTTCAAACCAAGCTCTTTGCGGTTGGCTAATTGTATTTTTTTTGAATGGATACTTGCTTTATATGGTTTAAAGGATAAAGGATATTTGATATCCTTTTTTTGAAAATGTTACAAATTTGTTGCAAAAAAACATTTACAAAGGTTGAAAAATGTGATAATATATAATATAATCGAATTTATGCAATGTTGAAAGGGAATATTTGTATCCCCATATTTGCATATAATTCAATGAAAGGAAGAAGAAAATGGAAAAAACAATGACAATGGATGAATTCGTAACATTTCTAAAACATCAAGGTTTTGTGTACCAGGGAAGTGAAATCTATGGTGGGTTAGCAAATGCATGGGATTATGGACCATTGGGAGTTGAACTTAAGAATAATATTAAAAAACTATGGTGGAAAAAATTTGTTCAAGAATCTCCAACGAATGTTGGTATTGATGCAGCCATTTTAATGAATCCAGATGTATGGGTTGCGAGTGGTCATGTTGGTGGATTTTCAGATCCACTAATTGATTGTAAAAAATGTGGTGTTCGTTACCGTGCTGATAAATTAATTGAGGATTTTACTCATGGTGAAACTACAGGTGATGGCTGGTCGAATGAACAATTAATGAACTACATTGAAGAACATGAAATAACATGTCCATCCTGTGGAGCCAAAAGTTTTACAGATATACGTAAATTTAATTTAATGTTTAAAACCAATCAAGGTGTAATAGAAGATGAAAAAAATACAGTTTATTTAAGACCTGAAACTGCTCAAGGTATTTTTGTAAACTTTAAAAATGTTCAAAGAACAACACGTAAAAAAGTTCCTTTTGGCATCGGACAAATTGGAAAAAGTTTTCGTAATGAAATTACGCCAGGAAATTTTATTTTTAGAACACGTGAATTTGAACAAATGGAAATGGAATTTTTCTGTAAACCAGGTACTGATTTAGAATGGTTTGATTATTGGAAACAATTCTGTTTAAACTTTTTAAAACTATGTGGATTAGATCAAAATCGTTTGCGCTATCGTGACCATGAAAAAGAAGAATTAGCATTTTATTCAAAAGCAACAACAGACATTGAATTTGAATTTTTCTTTGGATGGGGTGAATTATGGGGAATTGCTGATAGAACAGATTACGATTTATCCGTTCATCAAAAACATAGTAAAGAATCCTTAGAATACTTTGATCCAGATAGCAATGAAAAATATATTCCTTATGTTATCGAACCATCTGTTGGTGTTGAGCGACTTTTATTGGCTGTTTTAACCTCTGCATATGATGAAGAAAAACTTGAAAATCAAGAATCCAGAGTTGTTCTTCGTTTATCAAATCAACTTGCACCGATTAAAGTAGCCGTCCTACCTTTAACAAACAAATTAAATGAAGAAGCAAATAACGTATTTCAAACACTGTCTAAAGAATTTGTTTGTGATTATGATACATCTGGAAATATTGGAAAAAGATACCGTCGTCAAGACGCAATAGGAACCCCCTACTGCATTACCTTTGACTATGATTCTTTAAATGATCATTGTGTTACAGTTCGTGAAAGAGATTCGATGAAACAAGAGCGTATTGAAATCAATGAACTTGTATCTTATTTTAACAACAAATTAAAATAAAAAGGAGGGAGTGGAAGGATGAACAACAATTATGATTCAAACAACTCTTTACGTAAAGAGATTGCTGAAAAAGCTGATATTGTTGAAATTATAAGTCGTTATGTCAACTTAGAAAAAAAAGGTGCAAATTATATCGGTCTTTGCCCTTTTCATGATGATAAAAATCCTTCTATGTCTGTTTCTCCGTCTAAACATATTTTTAAATGTTTTAGTTGTAATACTGGTGGAGATAGTATTACCTTTTTAAGTAAAATAAAAAATATTTCACAACTCGAAGCCATGCGTGAAATTGGTGAAGCCGTCGGTATTTCTGTCCCAGTGACAAGAAAAGAACAAGAAAAACAAAAAAGTGCAAAATATTATCAAATTATGGCGGATGCTACAGCTTTCTATCATTTCTTTTTAAATCATACGAAGGATGGAAAAGAAGCACTTCAATATTTGGAAAAAAGACAATTGAGTGCTGAAATCATTCATCGTTTCCAAATTGGTTTATCAGGTAAAGATAATGAATTGTTTAAAGTTCTCTCTGAAAAAAAGCATTTACCACTAGATATGCTTGAAGTTGGTGTCATTAAAAGTGGTAAAGATTATTATGATACATTTAAAAATCGTATTATGTTTCCACTAAAAGACTTAGATGGAAATTATGTGGGATTTAGTGGGAGAATTTATCAATCCATTGATGAAGCCAAATATATCAATACAACAGATACCATTATCTTTAAAAAGGGACAAATTCTTTATAATTATTCTGATGCAATACAAGTTATTCGCTCGAAAGATTGTGTCTATTTGTTTGAAGGCTTTATGGATGTGATTGCATCTTATCGAGCTGATGTCACGAATGCGGTTGCATCGATGGGAACAGCTTTAACTGAAGATCAAATATCTGCCATTAGTCGTTTAACAAAAAATGTAATTCTTTGTTATGATAGTGATGGCCCAGGAATTGAAGCGACAAAAAGAGCTATAGGAATGTTTTTACAGCATCAAATGAATGTGAAAACTGTTCGAATTCCTGAAGGTAAAGATCCTGATGAATATATTCATAAAAATGGTTCAGCTGCTTTACAAAATGTTTTAGTCAACCAAACCATTCACGCAATGGAATATTTATATCAAATTGAAAAAGAAAATATTGTATTAACCAATATTGATCATAAAGAAAAGTTTAAGCAAAAAATATTTACTTATTTACCTTATTTTCATTCAAGTGTGATTATTGAAACGTATTTAAAAAAATTATCTTTAGATTTAGAAGTAACTTATGAAGCATTAAAAGAGGATTATCAGTCTACAAGTCATACATATCAGGATTCTTATGGTTCGTTTGATTTACCAAAAGTGGATGATGTTGTAATTGTTCGTCAAGGTCATGAAACAAAAATTTCAAGACAAATGAAGAAATATATTACCTCTGAAAGAAGATTAATTCTTGCGTCTTATAGTGAGCAAAAAAAATGTCTTTATATAGAAAATCAGTTAGAAAATAATTTTGTTGAGAAAATAAATCGAGAAATTTTATATAAAATTCGTAATTATTATCGAAAACATCAAACAATGAATGAAGATGAAATTCAAAAAAAATTAACAGAAAGTGAATGGGAAATTTTAAAAGATATTTTAGAAGATGAATCTATACCCAATGGATCTGAAATAGAAATTTTAATTGAAAATGTGAAAGAGTGGCCTTATGTAAAAGCTGCTCAAGCCGAAGTTGAA
The DNA here is from genome assembly GCA_947627395.1 of uncultured Bacilli bacterium. Taxonomy (GTDB): domain Bacteria; phylum Bacillota_I; class Bacilli_A; order ML615J-28; family CAG-698; genus CAKOMG01. The sequence continues at coordinate 14,643 of CANQVW010000022.1, forward strand.
AGTGACCAAAAATCAATTGAAGGAATGAATAAGTTGTCACGTTATAAAAGAGCAACGATTAAAATAAAAAAAGGAGATGTTTAAACAATATGTTGAACGAAACTCAAACTGCACAATTAGAGCAATTAATTGAAGAAGGCCGTAAAAGTGGTTATGTTTCTGTTAAAAAAGTTCTTACATTTGTTGATGAAGATTCCGAAGAATTTGATGAAGTAACAAGAAAGTTAGAAGATGAAGGAATTACAGTCGCAGAAAAAGCTTTAAATGATGATGAAATTAATAGCGATGCCATGGAAGATTTAGATGATGCAGAATTTGAAGACTTTCTTGCTAATGGATTAGATGGTGCTTCAGAAGATGATTTTAGTAGTGAATATGAAAATGAATTGAAAACCAAAGACATCGATGACATTGTTTCATCTATTATTTCTCCTTCACAAGCAGATGATCCTATTAAAATGTATTTAAGAGAAATTGGTCAAATCGAACTATTATCTCCAACACAAGAACTTGACTTGTCTAGAAAAGTTCAAGAAGGTTTACTTGCGGAAGAAAGAATTAAAGCACATAAAAAGGGAAAGAAAAATGCTGAGTTAAGTCCAGAAGAATTGAAAAAGATGGAAGAAGAATCTGAAGTTGGATTAGAAGCTAGAGATATTTTAATTAATTCTAATTTAAGATTAGTTGTTTCCATCGCGAAAAGATATTTAGGACGTGGTATGCAATTCCAAGATTTAATTCAGGAAGGGAATATGGGCTTAATGAAAGCCGTTAATAAATTTGACTATACCAAAGGATATAAGTTTTCAACCTATGCTACTTGGTGGATTAAACAAGCTATTACAAGAGCCATTGCCGATCAGGCAAGAACTATTCGTATTCCAGTTCATATGGTTGAAACAATTAATAAACTCGTTCGAACACAAAGAAAGTTAACACAAGACCTACATCGTGAACCTACACCTGAAGAACTTGCTGATGCTTTACATATGTCTGTTGAAAAGGTGCAACAGATTCAAAAAATTGCGCAAGAACCTGTTTCTTTGGAAACTCCAGTTGGTGAAGAGGATGACTCCACATTAGGTGATTTCGTTCATGATGTTGAACTTCCAAATCCATTAGAATTTACAATAAATGAAAAATATAAAGAAGAAATTGACACAGTTTTAAAAACATTAACTCCAAGAGAGGAAAAAGTACTTCGTTTGCGTTTTGGATTAGATGATGGTAAATCTCATACTTTAGAAGAAGTTGGAAAAGAGTTTAATGTTACAAGAGAAAGAATTCGTCAAATTGAATCAAAAGCCATTCGTAGACTGCGTCATCCAACGAGGCAAAAAAGATTATCTCAATATAAATAGAG
>CANQVW010000023.1 GCA_947627395.1 uncultured Bacilli bacterium
GAAAGAATTTGCTTGAACCTGGAAAAACACCTCATGAAAATGCACAGTTCCTATTATTTTTAACTGCAGTTATCAAAGCAGTTGATGAAAATGCATTGTTACTTCGATTGGTTGCATCTAACCCTGGAAATGACCATCGTTTAGGTGCCAATGAAGCACCACCAGCCATTATTTCTATTTTCTTAGGGGAGCAATTAACCGACATTGTTACCCAAATTATTCGTAAAGGAGAAGCCAAATCCTCTAAAACAGGTGGTAAATTAGATATTGGTGTTCACAGCTTACCTGTGATTTCAAAAGATAATACGGATAGAAATCGTACATCTCCTTTCGCATTTACAGGAAATAAATTTGAATTTCGTATGGTAGCTTCATCCATTTCTATTGCTAGTGTCAATACAGTTTTAAATGTATGTGTTGCTGATGCACTATGTGAAATGGCAAATAAATTAGAAAAGTCACAAAACTTTTCTAAAGCATTGAAAAAAATGATTCGTGATACATTAACAAAACATGCGCGCATTATTTTTGATGGTAATGGATATTCTGATGAATGGATTGAAGAAGCAAAAAGAAGAGGATTACCAAATGCGAAAAGTTTCATTGATGCTGTTCCCGCTTTAACAGATCCAAAAACTATTGAAATGTATAAACGCCATAACATATTAACAAAAAATGAATTGCAATCCCGTGCTGAAATTGATTATGAAATTTATTCCAAACAAATTAACATTGAATTATTAACGATGATTGATATGTCAAATAAATTATTTATTCCCGCAACAATGAAATATATTCAATTTCTTGCAGATTCGCTTCGCTCCATTCATGAATGTGGTGTATCCGTAGATGATTCTACACAAAAGAAAATATTAGAAGACGTATCTACTTTACTAGCAGAAGCAAAGAAAGTCACATTAAATCTATCCAAACTTGAAGAAGAGGCTATTCAACTTTCAGGAAAAGAACAGGCTTATTTCTATAAAGATCAAGTCCTACCAATGATGGAAGCTTTAAGAAAACCAATTGATTTACTTGAGGGACTTGTTGATAAGAAATACTGGCCGGTTCCTACCTATTCAGAATTGCTATTTAATATATAAAAAAAGCATTTTACTTGTAATTTTTTGGGTTTTGTTTTATAATTTTAGTACAAAATCGAATGATTTTGAAATAAAAATATGTAGGAGGATTTACAATGAAGTTTAAATGTTTAGTTTGCGGTCAAGTTTTTGAAGTAGAACAAGGAAAAGAACCACAATGTCCAGTATGTAAGGCTAAAGGTGAAAAGATTGTTCCTTACGTTGAAGAAGCTTTAACATGGGCTGATGAACATGTCATTGGAATTGCGAAAGGTGTTGATCCTGAAATTCTTGAAGGATTAAGAAATAATTTTAATGGTGAATGTTCAGAAGTTGGAATGTATTTAGCTATGGCACGTCAAGCATATCGTGAGGGATATCCTGAAATTGCAGTTGTATTAGAAAAAATAGCCCATGAAGAAGCTGAACATGCTGCAAGATTCCAAGAAATGTTAGGTGAATTAGTATCAACATCCACAAAAGAAAATTTACAGAAAATGTTGAATGGTGAAAATGGTGCTTGTCATGGTAAAAAAGCAATAGCAACAAAAGCAAAACAATTGAATTTAGATGCTATTCATGATTCAGTACATGAAATGTGTAAAGATGAAGCACGCCATGGAAAAGCTTTAGAAGCGCTATTAAAAAGATATTTCTAAAAAGGAAAGATTTCAATCATCTTTTAAATGATAAAAAATATTTATAGCCTTTTGGCTTGTTAAATAATGTCGACAACCTCATAGAAGATTGTCGATTTTTTATTTTAATTTTGAAAACTTTTTGCTTTTTCATGTAAAAGATAAAACTTGCCTTAATATAGATTTTATGGTAAAATATTATCGTTACCAATAGTATGGCGATATTCATTTTATGGTATTTTTATAAGAAACTACTTTTCTAAGGAGATGAAAATATGCCTGAAGAACATACAAATCAAATTGATGATATAGATTTATCTTCAATAAATGAACATATTTTAGAAGAATCAAATAAACGAACCAAAGAAAGTAAAAAGAAATATATCATTAGTATTTTGTTTTCAATTCTTTTGATTATTATTACAGCTATTGTCATTTTTACAGAATATGATGCAAAAGATTTATTTGATATTATTGGTAATGTTTATTATCGGTATGTTTTTATTGCCATTATTTTAGTTATCTTATATATTGCTTTAGAAGGAATTGCTTTGAAGGTCATTTTACATTCCATGAAATGTCCTATTGTTCCTGGAAAAAGTTTTGTGTATGCCTCTATTGATTATTATTTTTCTGCTATAACTCCGTCGGCAACAGGTGGACAACCAATGCTTGTATATTATATGGCAAAAGATAAAATTTCAATAGCAAATAGTTCGTTAGCACTCATTATGAATACCGCGCTTTATAAAATTGTTTTACTTCTTTTATCTTTGATAGCATTAATTTGTTGCCCATCAATTGTTGGAAGTAGTGTCTTAATGATTGTTTTATTTATTTTAGGCGCTTTAATTAATGTTTCTGTTGTTTTAATTTGTTTTTTAGCTGCTTTTAGAAAAGATCTTGTTGAAAAAATTGGATATAAGTGTATTCGTTTTTTCACAAAATTAAAGTTTGTTAGACATCCTGATAAAGTAAATAAATCATTTCAGAAAAAAATGGATGAATATGAGGAAGGAGCTAACTTTCTAAAAAAGAAACCTTTATCAAGTATTTTAGCTGGTTTAATTAATTTAATTCAAAGAGTTGCGATGTTTTCTATTGCTTTTTTTGTTTTTTTAGCATTTCAAAAAAACTTTGATTTAGGACATCATTCTTATATTGAATTATTTTCTATTCAAGTCATCATTGCTTTATGTGTTGATTCTTTACCATTGCCTGGTGGAGTAGGCATATCTGAACTATTATATATTTCACTATATGAAATTATTTACGCTGCTGAAATGATTGCGCCTGCAATGCTATTAACAAGAGGAATTTGTTTTTATTTTCCATTATTATTAACAGCTTGCATTTCTCTTGCAAATCATTTTTATATTATTGTAAAAAATAAAAAACGAGGAGAAAAAAATAGTGGTAGGATTTTATAATTATACAGTTATTTTAACTTATATCGGTACATTATGTGGTATCGTTGGCGTTTATGAGTGTGCAATGGATAAGCCCTATATTGCAATTTGCCTATTACTTGCTTGTGGTTTTTGTGATATGTTTGATGGTGCAATTGCAAAAACAAAGAAAGATAGAACTGAAGTAGAAAAAAAATTTGGAATTCAAATTGACTCACTTTCTGACTTTGTTAGTTTCGGATTATTACCTGCTATGATTGGTTACTCAGTTGGAATGAAAACATGGTATTACGTAATTGTATTATGTTTATATGTATTATGTGCATTAATTAGACTTGCATATTATAATGTTACTGAAGAAGAAAGACAACAACAAACCACAGAACGAAGAAAATTTTTTGAGGGTTTACCTGTTACAAATTCCGCATTAATTTTTCCTGTTTTCTTTAGTTTTAGTAACTTTTTTGGTAGACAACAAAACTTTACCATTTTCTATTGTATTCTAATGGTAGTTGTTGCTATGCTGTTTGTTATTAAATTTAAAATGTTTAAAGCTGGAAAAAAAGGTTTAACGGTTGTTGCTTGTTTTGGAGCGCTTTTATTAGTTTGGATTATTGTGAATTTTCCAAATTTAATAAAATTTTGGTCTTAACTTATGTCTAAATTAAGGTTTAAAAATCGATTAAAAGAAGAAGTGATTACAAATGAAAAAGAAACAAAGACAGTTCGATTTCTTTATCATACAGTTTTAGGTCGATTTTTTTTAAAAATACTTACCAGAAGATGGATTTCAAAACTTGTTGGAAGGTATATGAATTCAAAATGTTCAAAACGAAGAATTCAAAAATTCATTGTGCAACATTCTATTGATATGAGTCAATACGAAGATGTTTCATATCACTCGTATAATCAGTTTTTTACACGTAAACTAAAAGAAGGACAAAGAAACATTATTTATGATCCATCTATTTTAATTAGTCCATGTGATGCCAAACTAACTGTTTATCCAATTGATCATAAAAATAATACTTTTATGATCAAAAAATCTTTGTATCAACTTTCTGACTTAATTGATAATCAAGAATTCATAAAAAAATTTATTGGTGGTTATTGTTTTATATTTCGTTTAACTGTAGATGATTATCATCGATATTGTTATATTGATGAAGGAACGAAAGAAGAAAATCATTTTATTCCAGGCGTTTTACATACAGTCCAACCCATTGCCTTAGAAAAATATAAAGTCTTTCATCGTAATTGTCGAGAATATACTCTATTACATACCAAAAACTTTGGGAATGTTTTACAAATTGAAGTGGGAGCTATATGTGTTGGTAAAATTAAGAATTACCATCAAGCGTATTCATTTCAAAAAGGAGAAGAAAAAGGAATGTTTGAATTTGGTGGTTCAACAATTCTACTTATTTTTGAAAAGGATAAAATTGAAGTAGATGAAGATTTACTTTTAAATACAAAAGATGAATATGAAACGATTGTGAAAATGGGGGAAAAAATTGGAAAGCAAAAATGCTTTTAAATCCCCTCTTTTTATTTGACAATTGATTGTAAAAATGGTAGAATAATGATAAATTATGTATTAAAGTGAGGAAAAATATGGAAAAGATTGCTGTTGCAGTTTGTGGGAGTTCTGGAATTGATTATGTGAATCCGCACCATGGAATGAAAGTATTTCGATCCTCTGTTATCATTAATGGAAAGGAATATCAAGATTATATTGACATTTCCGCCGATAAGTTCTATCAAATATTAGAAGATGAAGATCCTGACGTACATACAGCTCAAGTTTCAACAGGAATGCTTGTAAATATATTTGAAGAATTAAAACAAGAAGGATATACAGATGTGATTGCTATATGCATTTCAAGTGGATTAAGTGGTACATATCAAGGATTGTTTGTTGCTGCTGATTTGGTCGAAGGAATTCGTATTCATCCATTCGATTCTTTATTTATTGGATATGCTGAAGCAAAACTTGCTTTGATTGCGAAAGAAATGATTGAGCAAAACTATTCTGTTGATGAAATTCTCAGTCAACTAACTAAAATTAGAGATTCACATCATTTTCGCTTTGTTGTTGATGATTTAAAATTTTTAGTTAAAAATGGAAGACTTTCATCCGCAAAAGGATTTATCGCTGATGTTTTTAATATTAAACCCATATTAATGAAAGATGAACTTGGAAGAGTTGTCATGGAAGAAAAAATTAGAACCAAAAGACGCGCTATCAATCGTATGATCGATTTGTTTTTAAGTGAAATTGATGGAAAAGATATAGAAACTTATATCGTCTATACAAATAATTTAGAAGAAGTGAAGTTGGTTCGTGAGTTGGTTTTATTAAAAGCTCCACAACTTAAATCTATAGGTTTATATCCTCTTCCTCCTGTCATTGGTGTTCATTCTGGACCGAGAGCTTTGGGAATTGGATATTTTGCAAGATGTGAATTCAATAAATACTCATCATCGTAGAAAATTAGTTGGAATTCTAGCTAATTTTTTATTTTTTAATCATTTCATTTGTAATCTTTTTTTATCGATGCTATAATAGAAGTGTGTAGTAAGTATGCAAAAAGTTGAATAGGGGAGATGTGCAATGGATTTTTCAATGAAAGTTTTCCTTGAAACCATAATTATTGGTAAATCGTTTTCGTCATTAGATGAATTAGAAAACTATTTAAAAAGTCATACGTGTACATTTTCAATTGATGGGATTGATTCTTTTTTAACGTATTTTTTGTTTTATTTTACTGAAAAGAATGAACATATGAATCAATTGATAGGAAATCAACTTTTAAATATATGGTCAATTATTTTGATAAATTCTGATTTAAATACAATGTATGATGGTGATACAAAAATGATTAGTTTACTAGAAGGATTAAGAGGGTTTATTACTTTTTTTGGTTCAACTTCTAAACAACTTCTCCCTATATTAAATCGTAATATTAAAATTGTTGAAGTGAATGAAAGAGGATTAAAACAAAAACATTTTGCATATGATGGAATATATTCTATTGGGGATTATGTCTATGTTCAACATTTGCAACTTAGAAGTTTAGGAATTGTAACGGATGTATATGATGCTACTTTGAATGAAATATTCTCATATTTCATCTATATATCGCCAAGAAAAGTGTATTCGTTAATTTTTGATGTTCCTAAAGCTGCTAAAGAATGTGCAAATGGTTTGATGGAAAAGAAGTATGTACAAGTAAGAATTGAAGATGATGTTTATTGGTGTGAAATTGATTTCGATAGTTATGTGTCTCAGCGAATAAGAGTTGTGGATCAGGATAAAGGAGAAGATTACTTAGGAACTGTTGTTTCTAGTCAAATTCGAAAGGCTAAATTACCTCATGATCATGATACCCTTTATCATGCTTTGTCAATTTTGAAATATCCAAAACGAACTTATAAAAAAGAATATCGTCCACTGAACGATGAAATTATGAGTCATTTAATTCCTGGTTGGACTTTAAATGATTTAAATGATGCATTAAGACATTTGAATCGTAAAAGATACATTATTATTCTCTCGGTTTTGGAACAAATCGCAAATAAAATAGAACAAAAAACATCAAAGCAATTGAACGAAATTGAAGAATTTAATTTATATTATCGCCCATATCTTAATTATTTACTTCAAACTGTTGATTTGAATTCATTTCATTATGGTGTTCATCATATTGATTTTAGTATTTTGTTTTATCTAACAACTTTAAAACAAATTCAACCCAATAGTCTATCTTTTTTGATAGATCAATCTTATGTTATCGATATCAATATTGTTTATATTAATATTGATGGAGTTATTAGAAAATTCTTTGCTTATGAAGAAGAATATGAAATGGGAATGCCTGTTTTAGTTGCAATTGAAAATAGTTTAATCTTAGGATTTGTTCATTATGCAGGTAAAATCAAATTATTTGAATTGCTTCAAGAAATTGAATATTATGAATGTTTAGTTCATTTAAAACTATCTTCATTAGATCAATATATTGCAGAAGCGTCAAATAGTAAGGGTAAGGTAATGCTTGTCAGCTTAATGAATGAAGATAAAAAAATAGACGTTTATCGTTTAAAAAATCATATCCCATATGTTGGAGAAAGATTTGTTTATGAAAATCATAATTTGGTAGTTGTTGGTACACCAATCTATGTCGGACCAGAAGAAGTAGATATAGAAAATTTAAAAACAATCGAATAAAAAAAGAGCCGTATTAAGCGACTCTTTTCCTTTGCTTCTGGTTTTGGTGTGGATATTTTTATTAATAAGCTACTTTAAGTTGATTGGAATTTTTCTTGTGAATTAGTCTTAGGCGATCAGCGATCATAGCAATAAACTCAGAATTGGTAGGTTTTGATTTGTTATAGCTAATGGTATAGCTAAAAATTTTAGTAATTGTTTCAACATTTCCTCTAACCCATGCTACTTCAATAGCATGACGAATGGCTCTTTCAACACGTGATGCAGTTGTTTTAAATTTGGTTGCAATTGTAGGATATAAAACTTTTGTAATTCCATTTAAAATATCAATATCATGATAAACCAAACGAATTGCTTCACGAATGTATTGATATCCACGAATATGTGCTGGAACACCAATATCGTGTAATACATTGGTAATTTCTGTATCCAAATCAAATGTTTCCTGTTTTAAATGAACTGCTTGTGTTGAAATAAATTGTGGTTCACTCACTTTTTGACTTCTAATTTCATAAATAATGTCTAGCAAATAATTTAGATTGACAGGCTTAATCATGAAATAATCTGCATGGTATTGCGAACATTTTTGCATTACCCGATCATTTGAGAAAGCAGTGATCACAATAATATTTTTAGGAACTTTATATGCTGCTTTATTCATATTCAGTTCCTCTAATACTTTTAAGCCATCACATTTTGGCATAAAAATATCTAGAATAAGCACATCAACTTGTGCCGTTCTAAGTGCATTGAGTAGTTGAGCTCCATCGCCATAAGTTGCAACTACTTCCAAACTTTCTTCAGTATTAAAGAAAGTTGTTAACGTTTGAACTTGTTCTTTGCTGTCATCAGCAATCATCAGTTTCAACTTTTCCATTTTCACCATTCCTTTCAGCTGCAATTATAATTTACTATTTTTTACCATGAATTTCAAGAGTATTTCTAAAAAAAAGTAAAATAAATGTTTTCAATTCCTTTTTTCGACAAAAGAAAAAATAAAAAAATTGTCGAAAATGTCGAATTAAAAGAAAATTTTTTGAAAAAGAAGCCAAAAATAAAAAAATTGTCATTATAGAATATCCATTAGGAAAATATTGTTAAAAAAAACAAATGAAAATGAATGTTTTTTATCGCATTTCTTAAAAAATGTGTTATAATTAAGTGTCATTCTAAAATTTTAGGTAGAATAAGATATTAAAGAAAGAGGTGCCTTATGTTAAATTTAGATCCAGAACAAATATTAATGTATTTTGATCTAGTCGTTTTAGGGATAATTTTACTATGTGCTATTGTTGGATTTATTCGTGGAACATATAAATCCATCTATTATTTTATTGTCACGTTGATTTTAATTGGTGGTGGATGGCTTTTGATGAATCCTGTTTCTAAAGCTCTTTTAAAAGTTGATTTATCCTTTTTAAATCTTAGTGTTGAGGGGATTGCAGTAACAACACCTAAAGATTTTTTACTTGAATATATAGCTCAATCGAATCCAAATGAATTAGGGTGGATTTTGGGTCAAAATGACTCCTATATGCAAGCTTTTATTTTTGGAATCGTAACAGTTGCTTTTCGCCTAATTTGGTTAATTGTTGTTGTTATTCTTTCTTTTACAATTTTTAGAATTATTAGTGGAATTATTTGGCTAATTATTCGTCCAAAGAAAAAAGATAAAAAGAAAAAGAAAAAAACCATTGGTTCAAGATTTGGTGGCATGGGAATAGGTACAGTTAAGGGAATATGTTATTCTTTATTGCTTGTTTTCCTATTTGCTGGTACAGCATCTGTTGTTGATAGCGTGAACCTTGTGATGAATGAACCACAAGAAGAAGCACTCATCATTACAGGCAATACTGCAAGTCTTGTTGAACTATCCTATGAAGATACAAGTTTTTCGGACTCTTTAAGTGAATATCAAGATATTCTTGATTTACTCGGGGGATATAGAAATACCATTACGGGTAAAGTTTTTGGAGCTGTTGAATTTGGAAAGGCTGGATCTATTGATGAAATGATGTTTGATTCCATTTTTAGTATCAAAGGTAAAAATGGAAATATTCAATTACGTAGAGAATTAGCTATTATTGGAAAAGCATTTTCTTCCCCGGCTGTACAAGAAGTCATGAATGGTGAAGATTTTTCTATTGAAAAATTGTTAGAATTAGATTCAAAAGATATCCAAGATATTTTTGATACACTTTCGGAATTAAAATTTATTAAAGTTTTAGTTCCAGTTGGAGTTGAATTTGTCATTTATTCAGATGTTTTAGGTGAAGAATTTGATGATATTAAAGAAGAATTAAAATCAAATTTCAAATCCATTATTGACGTGGATTATGCTCATGATATTCAAAAGGTTGGTTATGCTTTTGCTGATTTGACAGAACTACTAGAAGATCAAGATTTAAGTAACATTGATTATTTTAATTTAGATTCAGAACTTGTTGAATCTATCCTTGGTCATGTCGGCGATTTAGATTTGTTAGAAGTTGTTGCTCCAATTGCCGTCTCCTATGTATTAAATATGGAAGATGTTAAATCCGCTTTTGAAGAAGCAGGTATTTCTATTGAATCGTTGCATTTAGAAGATTTAACAGGTAAAGATTGGCAAGATGAAATTGGTACAAATTTACCACAAATATATTCCAAATTTAAAGAATTGGGAATTAAAATGGTAGACACTCAAATTAATTTTGATGAAGTTGATGTTGAAAAAGTTGATAGTTTATGTAAAGCTATTTTTGCATCTAAAATTTTATCTAATGCCGTTCCAGTTTTATCAAATTATGCAATTGAAACATTTTTGCCAGAAGAATATGCTGATATTATTGATACAACTATATTTGAAGATGTAGTTTGGGAAACTGAATTGTCCAGTTTACTAAGTGCTGCTTTAGTTTTAGTTAAAACAGGGGTTATTAGTGAAAATGTTGATGATGTAAATAGTGCTATTCAATCTTTATCCGATGCTGATATTCAACAATTAGGTACCTATGTATCTAAAAGTGTCATTATAACTCACCATTTAAATCCAATTGCCAACATGATTTTTGAACAAGCAGGATTTAAAGAAGGTACATTACAAGGATTAGATGAATCCAAGGGCGAAACATGGAATGAAACAGAAATATCTTCTTTATTCTTTGCAGTAAAAGATATATTTAGTACTGGAATTATTAATTCAAATGATCCAACATCTGTTTTATCTTCTTTAACAGATGAACAAATTGAAAGTTTAAGTACACATTTATCTGAATCTAAATTCATTACAAAAAATTTAAATCCGATTGTTGAACTTATTTTAGAAGAAACTGAATTTGGAAAGGGTTCATTGCAAGGATTGGATGAATCCAAAGATGAGAAATGGACTAAACTTGAAATTTCCTCTTTGTTTTATTCTATTAAAGACATTTTCGATACTGGAATTATTAATTCAGATGATCCTACAACTACTCTTTCTTCATTAACTGATGAACAAATTGAAGATTTAAGTACACATTTATCAGGATCGAGATTCATTACAAAAAATTTAAATTCAATTGTGGATATGATTTTAAAGGAAACTGAATTCGGAGAAGGTACATTACAAGGATTAGATGAATCCAAGGGCGAAACATGGAATAAAACAGAAATATCTTCTTTATTCTTTGCAGTAAAAGATATATTTAGTACTGGAATTATTAATTCAGATGATCCTACAACTACTCTTTCTTCATTAACTGATGAACAAATTGAAGATTTAAGTACACACTTATCTGAATCTAAATTCGTTACAAAAAATTTAAATTCAATTGTGGATATGATTTTTAAGGAAACTGAATTCGGAGAAGGTACATTACAAGGTTTAGATGAATCCAAGGGAGAAAAATGGACAAAACCTGAAATTTCCTCTTTGTTTTATTCTATTAAAGACATTTTCGATACTGGAATTATTAATTCAGATGATCCTACAGCTACTCTTTCTTCATTAACTGATGAACAAATTGAAGATTTAAGTACACATTTATCAGGATCGAGATTCATTACAAAAAACTTAAATCCAATTTTAGATACAGTTATGAAGAATACTGCCGTAGATTTTACCTTAGAAGGATTGGATGAATCATTGAATGAAACATGGTCAAAACATGAAATATTTTCAGTATTTAAATCTATTCAAATCTTAATGGCAAATAAAATCATTAGTGATTCAACATCTATTGAAACATTCTCTGAAATAGAGGATCAAGTTATTGAAGATTTAGCTCATTCTATTTATGGATCTATTTTCATGAGAAAAAATATGAGTCAACTACTTGAATCGGCAATGAAAAATGTGGATATAAAACTTGCAACCCTTACTAAAGATGAGTGGACAGTAACTGAAATTGATGCAATTTTCAAATCTATTAAAACTATTTCTAAAGAAAGTGAAGAAGGAGAAATTAAAGTTGAATCTTTCTTGAATTTAAATTCTAAAGATTTAGATACAGTCTTGCAATCTAAATTAATGAGAGATAGTATTAAAAATATGTTGGTTGACATGTCTCAGCCTGGAGAAGAATTAGAAATCTTAAAAGGTGTCGAAGAAAACCCATCTAATAATAGCTATGTTTGGGATGATTTAATTACATCGACCACTCTCGTTACTAATCAAACAAACTTTGAAATTACAAAAGTTCAAAATGCTCAAAAATATTTCTTGTATGGTGATGATATTTTCTTAGGATCAACAAGTGAAACATCAATTTCAAAAAGTGATATCCTACAAGAAAATGCTTCCTATACAGAGTATAAGGCTAAGGCACTTGTTGAAAGTGGTGAATTAAGACATGTTTTTGAAGCCATCTCTTGTTTAAAAATTAAAGATGTAAATCAATTCGATTTAGATTTAAAACAAGTTGTAACACATGAGGATCAAATGTTAGCTTCATACATACTTACAGAAACTGTTATTGATCAAATTAGACAAGTTGCAAAGGATAATCCAGATATAATCATTCCAGAAGAATATCAAGAGGGTGGTGCTGGTTATTGGAGAGATTATTTAGATCATCAAGTGCAAAAAGATGGAGAACTTAAAAAGTTACTTCATGCACTAGATATTGCTCTTGGCATTTCTATTTCTGAAACACCGGTTTATGTAAATACAATTTCTGCTGATTCAATTCAATTAAACCAATTAATTGATCATAAAGACGAAGTGTTATCTTCAGACATTATGTTTGCAACAGTTGTTGAAAAGATAAAGGAACAAAATGGCTCGTTAATTATTCCAAGTGACTACATGAGTGGTGATTATACTCTATGGAACCATCGAACAAAGGATGGCGAAATTGTTCGTGGTGAATTATATCGTTTATTAGATGCTGCTCAATACATTGTTGATTTCGAAAATAATAATTCTATCAATATTGATGTTGACCATATTTATTTAAATGATATCATTCTTCATCAGGATGAAATATTATATTCTAAGATATTGTCAGCAACATTTGCAAATAATATCACTTCTTTGAAAGATGATGGTACATTAACCATTCCTGAGAAATATTTAAATGAAAACTTTTCATCTGCTGAGTATAATTCATGGGAAAATGAATATAATCAAGGGCAAGCCACTTCATATGGTGAATTATCTAGATTACTAAATTCATTAAATGCTGCTTTGTCTATTGAACAAAATCCAAATATGACAATTCAAGAAATTGATGCAAATCACATCCATATTCATACGATTATTGAAAATCGTTCAGTTATTTTATATTCTGATATTATGACAGCTACTATTGTAAATCAAATCAAAAATATTGAAAATGAATCTTTAACAATTCCTAATAAATATCAGAATGATGATATTACGCCATGGGAAAATCAATATGTAAATCATTCGGTATCCTCAAAAGACGCTATTGTAACAGAAGAAGGGGAATTATCTAGATTATTAAATGCAATTCAAATTGCATTACATATTACTGAAGATTCTGAAAGTGATTTGAATAATATTAATGCTGATGATATTCAACTGTATACGATTATTAGTCAACGTCAAGATATTTTATATTCTGATATTATGACAGCAACATTTGTCAATAATATTCAAAAGTTAGATGGCGATGGTTTGTCTATTCCAGATGAGTATAAAAATACAAATCCAAATTACATGGAATTGTGGGCCAATGAATATGAATCTAAAGAAATTATTTCAAAAGAAGGAGAGCTTTCTAAGTTTTTAGGATCATTGGAAACAGCATTAGAATTATCCAATGATTCAAATATGAAAATTGATCAAATTAATGCTGATTCTGTTCGTTTAGCAGCAATTATTTATCAAAGTGATACTATTTTAGATTCTGAAGTTATGACAGCAACATTTGTCAATAATATTCAAAAGTTAGATGGCGATGGTTTGTCTATTCCAGATGAATATAAAAATACAAATCCAAATTACATGGACAAATGGAAAAATGAACGAAATCAAGATGGTAAATTAGAGCGTAGAGAATTATCTTACTTTTTGACTGCTTTAGGTAAAGCTATGAATATTCAAGAAGATTCACAAATGCATATTACAGATATTAATGCAACAGACATTGATTTAAATTCTATTATGAATGAAGATGATAGTACAATTGTTCTTCGTTCAATGGTATTGTCTGAAACAATTAAAGCTGAAATTGTTAAAAATTCAAAAAAAGATAATTCAATTACATTACCTAATGGTTATGATTTTGAAGATGGTCCAAACTATATTGAATGGAATAATGAGTATGATACAAATGGTGTTTTACTTGAAAGACATGAATTATCCTTCCTACTAGCTGGTTTAGCATACATTGTAGGTGGTGAAGAAATTAAAATAGATGATATGAGCCACTTTGATTATAAAAACATATTTGGCGAACATCGTGACGATATTTTACATTCTAAAATTATTTGTGAAACTATTATTCATGAATTATTAAAACCTAATGTTTTAAAAGTTCCAGAATATGATTGTTATAGATTAAATTTAGATGATGATCGTAGTGCATGGTTAAATCAATATGAAACATTAAAAGTTCAAGACAAATTAGAATATAAAGTTACAACTTATGGGGAATTATCTTTCTTATTAGTGTCTTTAGAGCAATTATTAGGAGATAATCAAAGTCTCTTAGATACCACAAATATCAATTATGAATTAATTTTTGATACTGAATTTAATCAAATTGCCTTACAATCTAAGGTTCTATCCGAGACCATTATTCACGTATTAACGAAAGAAGGAAATTTAGTCATTATCCCAAAAGGATATGGATTATCTGATGATGAAGCTGAAAGTGAAAGTTATCATCGTGATCATTGGTATAATCAATATGATGAACATAACACTTTGATTAAAGAAAATGAACTTGCTGCAATGATAAATGCATTTAATATAATATTAAATGATGACCAAAAGAGATCATTGGATAATATCACCTTTAACAATGTCATCAACGCAGCAATTCCTAAAATACTTGATGAAAACAATAGAAGAACTGTTTTAAAATCATACGTCGTTTGTGAAAGCATTGTTTCTATTTTAGGTGAACAAAAAGCTTTACAAGATCATATTAAGCAAGTATCGGAAACATCATCAAAAGACTTTAATAATCCTAATGATCGAAGTGTATGGTACGAGATTAGTGAAAAAGAAGATAGTATTTATGTTGCTGATCGAAAGGTTGCTGAAGATAGAGAATTGTGGAGCATATTATATGCAGCATCTAGACTACTAGGAGGAAGAAATATTACTGAAATCAATGAATTTAGTGTAGATGATTTGATGGAAATGGATCATCTAGATATTACTTATGATGTATCAAGTGCTCAAATTACATCAAGTGAAATTGAAAAGATTCTAAATTCATATATTATGGAAAATGTTTTTGCTCATTTAGTTATTAATGAAGAAAATGGAATTCTTAATTCCTTTGTTAATGCTGGATTTATTACTTCACCAACAGAACCAAATTGGTATCGCAATGATGGTACGCATGATGATCAAGAATATGATTTAAAAACATTCTTAGAATCTGTCTTCTTAATGAAAGGATATTTTAATTATAAGAATTTAACAGTATTTAATCCAACTCAATTACCTAACTTATTTAAAACGAATGAAGATATTGAAAAATTAGGTATTGCAATGGTAAATTCAAGAATATTCAAGTCCTCTATTGCGAATATGTATAATAGATTATTCGAATCTATTTATAAAGTTGCTCTTTTAACTGGTGCAAGTGGTAGAAGTTGGGATGAAGTAAAATTCGTACAAGATGAGTACGACCATATGAGCCAAAAAGACGCTTATAACAGGTTTGTTGAACAATTTAGTGAAATTATTGGTGTATTGAAAAGTGTTTCATTACCATCAGGAAAAGGGTTCTAATTTTAGAGCCTTTTTCTTTTTTAAAAAGAAAAGAAGAATGTAAGCATTTTTTTCTTGCATTTATCTTAAAGTGTGATATAATAGTGTGAATGAGGTATGGCTCCTTAGCCAAGTGGAAAGGCGTGGGTCTGCAACACC
>CANQVW010000024.1 GCA_947627395.1 uncultured Bacilli bacterium
GCTTCATTTATGGAAAAACTTACACTACTTGGGTAGATGCTATGGAAGGTCAAGCTTCAGCATTAAAAGAGAACCTAATTAATAACTATAGTTATTGGTAAATCAAGATCATCAAGAGTTTGTAAGAACGCTACTGATAAAAATCAAGAGTTGGATTTTTGACGGATGATCAAATCAGTAAAATTTCTTTACAATGAAATAATTTATAAAAGAACTTAAGGTATATCCCTTAGGTTCTTTTTATAGCCATTATTTATATTTAATTAAGATGATATTTAAATTCATAATTCCCTTCATGATTTTCCAAAACATTATTGATTTATTTTTCATTCAATGGTACAATAGTATTGTAATAAAAAGAGTGCTATGAGATATATTGAATTCATTAATAAATATAAAGATTTACCTAATGTTGAGTTAGAAGCAATTTATTTTATCTTAGAAGAAGTCAATCATTTATCTAGAAGTGAATTCCTTTTAAAAAGAAATGAAGGAATAGAACAGGAGTTATTAACTCAATGTACATATATGGTAGAAGAGTATATCTATCATTCTATTCCTGTTCAATATTTAGTAGGACATGCTTATTTTTATGGCTATTGCTTTAAAGTAAATCCTAACGTTTTAATTCCAAGATTTGACACAGAAGTCGTAGTTGATCAAGTATTAAAGGAAACAAAAAAAATGAATGCAACTTCTATTGTTGATGTGGGAACAGGTTCAGGGTGTATAGCTATTGCTATTAAAAAAAAATTACCCCAAGTAAAAGTTGTTGCTTCAGATATTTCTTTAGAAGCATTAAAGGTTGCAAAAGAGAATAAAGAAATATTAAATGTAGATATTGAAATTAAAGAAAGTGATCTATTACAAAATATCAATGAGAAATTTGATATCATTGTATCTAATCCACCTTACATTGATGAATCTGAGGAACTTTCTTCATTAGTTAGAAATCATGAACCACATTTAGCCTTGTTTAGTCCAAATCATGGAATGTATCATTATGAACAAATTTTAATTCAATCTAAGAATTGTTTAAAAGAAAAAGGAATCATTATCTTTGAAATTCCATCTAATCATAGTAATGAACTTGTTGAAATAGTGAAAAAATATTATTCAATTATTGAAATATATCAAGACCTAAATCATTTAAATCGAGTTATGGTCATTAGAACCTAACAGAAAGGAATCACAATGCATTTATTATTTACGATTTTTCTTTCCTTTTTTACTCTCTTTACTCCTTTTGCAACAAGTGCAACATCAGATAAAGTAGACGAATTTAATGCAAAAATTAAAGAAGGATATGAAAGTTATTATGTACATGAATCCATTAACAATGAAACATATTCCATTAAAATTATCATTGGAATTTGTAATGATTCATTAACTTATAGTTTCGTTTTTGCCAACGAAGAAGCTCAAGAATCAAAAGTATATGTATTAAGAAATCAACAATATTATTCTCCTGAAGAAGATGAAAGAGGAGATGTTGCTGCTTATGCTCTTCCATTAACTAATCATACTTCAATTGAAATTGTAACAGGAAATACAATTCGTTTTGCTTCTAATATTACATACTATGAAACAAAAGAAGAATTCTTAAGTGCTGAACTTACTTCACAAAAAATTGTTGGGGAAAATAAAGGAATTGAAGTAACAAATTTATCTTCTTCACAAAGTACATTTTTAGATCCAATAACTATTTTAATCATTATCTTTGCTGTTATTATCTTTGGTTGTGTACTAACTTTATTTATCATGTTAGTGATGAAAAAAGGATTATTCAATCCCAAAAATAGAAGAGGAAACATTCCTCAATTTCAACCATATGTTACACCAAGAGTAACACCTTATCAAGAAGCTGAAGTTGTTGAAGAAAAAGAAGAACCAATCAATAAAAAACCTATTTATGATCGACAAGGAAATTATGAAGAAGATATAGAAACTATTGGTGATATTGAAGTCTTATTAAAGGAACAAGGTTTTTCTAGAAATTATTCAACAATGTCAGAAGATGAAAAAAATCAAGTGATGTTAGCATTGATGCATTTAAGAAGAACCAATCAAATTTCTGAAAGTCAATATCAACAGGAGATTATTCAATTATGGAGTTAGTGACACTTCATGAGCTTCTAAAAAAAGATATCCAAGGAAAAGTTGTTTGTTTTCCAACCGATACTGTTTATGGAATAGGAGCTAAAATAGAAGATATTGATGCTATTAAAAGAATTTATGAAATGAAACATCGAGATTATCAAAAACCATTAGCCATCTTGTGCCCCTCTTTAGATATCCAATCGTATGTCAAAGAAATTAGTCCAATGGCAAAAAAACTGATGGAACAATATTGGCCAGGTGCATTGACACTCATTTTTAAAAGAAGTGATCAAATTCCCTCTATTGTTACACAAGGATTAGATACAATAGGACTTAGAATGCCAAATTCAAACATTGCTTTAAGTCTTTTAAACCATTTTGGTTTTATGGCAACAACTTCTGTAAACATTAGTGGAAATCCATCCCTCAATGATGTAACTTCCATTCAAAAAGAATTTGGAAATTCCATTGATTATTTTGTTGTGGATTCATGTTCTTTTTCTAAAGTTTCTTCCACAGTTTTAGATGTTTCCTCTTCTATTCCTAAAATATTAAGACAAGGAAGTATCACAATAGATTTAAATCAATTTCAGTAAAAAGATGGTGTCTCATCATCTTTTTTTATATTTGATGTATAAAATACCAATTTATGGAAATCATATCTATGAAAGGAAGGTATGATGACATGAAAAAGAAATATTTTATCATCATTGGTTTTTTAATTATGATCATTTGTTTATGTACAACACAACATCAAATGAGAATTAGAGTCATTGCAAATTCAGATGAAGGATATGATCAAACCTTAAAAAAACAAATTGTTCATGAATTACAAAAAGAAACCCTAGATTTAAAACATTTAAACATAATTCAAGAAAAAGTAGAATATATTGTAAGGTCCAAACACTTTTCTTATACCGTTGATGTGAAAATAGAAACACAAAAATTTGACACCAAATATTATGAAGACAAAATCATTCAAGGTGGTCATTATAAAACTTTAGTGATTACACTCGGTAAAGGAGAAGGTGCCAATTATTGGAGCTTGCTTTATCCTGAATATTTTGGTGTTGGTTTCGATGAAGTGAACACAGGAAATGTGACTTACTCTTTTTGGCTATTGGAAAAATTAAAAAATCTTTTCTAATGGAGGTTCGGTATGGAAATTGTGGCAATGAATGAGGAATTAAAACCCATTGCCCATCACTTTTTAGATGTGCTGGATGGATGTGTTGTGGAAGAGGATATTCTTTCAAATGCTTCTGTGATTATAGATCAAAAACAAATTGTTGGAATGATGTCTTATGAGGCATTTGGATGTATTGGATTAATTCGTTATTTTATTTTTCAAAAATCTTTAAATCCCTCCCTCACCATTGAACTATTAAACCATGTGATTCAACATGCAAAACTTCATCATATTGAACAACTTATTGGAATTGTTTCTAGTGAAGAAGTAGAAGAAGTTTTTATATTATTAGGTTTTCATGAATTATCTAAAGAAAATGTTTATATTGATGAAACTATCTTTTCTCATACAGCATATAAAGACTCTAAAATATATGGAATTCAGCTATAAATAACTATTGTTTAATCAAATATTCTATGGCTTTTTTAAAGAAGTTGTGATATAATGTTTTAAATGAGGAAAAGAGGTAACATCATGACAATTAGTGTTGGTAGTGATCACGGAGGATTTGAAAGAAAATGTCAAATCATCTCTTATTTAAAAGAAGAAGGATATGAAGTATTAGATCGTGGATGTTATGATTTAACAAGTGTTGATTATCCAGTGTATGCAAAAAAAGTTGCCTTAGATATACAAAAGCAACAAGCAACATTTGGAATTTTAATTTGTACAACTGGAATTGGTATGAGTATTAGTGCAAACAAATTTAAAGGAATTCGTGCTGCACTCGTAACAAACTTAGAAAGTGCCCATTTAACAAGAGAACATAATGACAGTAATATCCTATGTTTAGGAGCAAAATTCACAAACGAAACAGATGCAAAATTATACGTAAAAGCTTTTTTAGAACAACCCTTTGCTCATGGAAGACATGAGCGTAGAGTACATTTAATTGAAATGCAGGAGGAAGAAACATGGGAAAATTAGTTGTATTTGATCACGCTTTAATCCATCATAAATTATCTATTATTCGTAACATAACGACACAAACAAAAGAATTTCATCAAACTGTATCAGAAATTGCCATGCTAATGGCTTATGAGGTTACCAAAGATTTACCTACCATTAGTGTAGATGTGAAAACACCTGTTGCTGTTGCAAAGTGCGAAAAACTAGCAAAAAACATTGTCATTGTTCCAATTTTACGTGCTGGACTTGGAATGGTGGATGGAATTTTATCCGTCGTTCCGGATGCTAAAGTTGGGCACATTGGACTATATCGTGATGAAAAAACCTTAGAGCCACATGAATATTATTGTAAGTTCCCTAAAACGATTGCAACTTCCACAGTTCTATTAGTTGACCCAATGTTAGCTACAGGGGGAAGTGTTAGTTATGCGATTCATCTTTTAAAACAGCAAGGAATCACAGATATTCGTTATCTTGGACTTGTTGGTGCACCTGTGGGTGTTAAAAAGATTCAAAAAGAACATCCTGATGTACAAATTTATTTAGCCTCTTTAGATGAAAAATTAAATAGTAAAGGTTATATTGTTCCAGGTTTAGGAGATTGTGGCGATCGATTATTTGGAACATTATAAATAATAGTTAAAAGATAAAATCTAGTTTAAAAATGAACTAGATTTTTTATTTTTTAAAAAGTAAAAACATCAAAAGAAAGATAATATATGTATAGGAGGGTTATATGATTTACACATGGATTAAAAAACATTTAAGAATAATACAAATCATGGGTGTATTCATCATTTTATTTATTGCATTTTTCATATATCAAGGCTTGAACCATAAACAAATCTTGGATACAAAAGAAGATGAAGTTCCTAAAACTTCTATCCCAAGTCAAAGAATTTTAGTTCAAATCAATGGTGAAGTTAATAAACCAGGTGTATATGAAATGAATCCAGAAGATCGATTACAAGAACTCATTTATGTTGCAGGTGGTTTCACAAAATATGCAGATCAAACAGCCATCAATTTAACACAAAAATTAGAAGATGAAATGGTCATTCAAATTCCAAGAAAAACAACCATAAAAGAAGAAGTGACGTCTTCTAATAAAATATCCATTAATAAAGCCTCTTTAGAAGAACTAGCCAATGGATTAAATGGAATTGGAATTCAAAAAGCACAAAAGATTATTGATTATCGAAATGAACATGGAAAATTTACTTCTTTAGATGAATTATTAAATATCTTTACCGAATCATTGTATAAAAAAATTAAAGATGATATTACTTTATAAAATATTTAGGAAAAAGAAATGCTAAAAAAAATACTACATACCCGGTGGTATCAATCTTGTTTAAATAATTGGTTTTTAATTGTTATTGGAATCATTTTATTATGTTTATCTTGGAATTATATTTTTTGTCTTATTCCTTTTTTAATCTATTTATTTTATTTGTTTTATCATCAAAAACAACTTTTTGTAACTACAATTATTTTATCCATTGTCTTTATTTTTGTTCTTTTATTTCTTCAACTTTATTTACAAGATGACGATCAAACGATCATTACAGGAAATATTATCTCTATTGAAGATAAAGAATATGAACAAGAACTAGTGATAAAAAGTGGATTAAAAAAAAGAATTGTTCGTCATCAATTAGATATCCCTTTAAAAGTAGGAATGAAAGTGAAAGTGTATGGAACTACCCAAAAAGCAGATGAAAACCATCTACCTTATGCTTTTAATTATCATACCTATTTAAAACATCAAGGAATTGTGCAAATCATGAAAGCAAGTGATATTGAAATCAAAGGAAAAGTATTTCATCTATCTATTTTAAAGGAAAAAGTAAAATCTTATTTAGATCGTCATTTTCAAGGAGAATCACAGATATTACTTTATGGCTTTCTTTTGGGAGATACCAGTGGATTTGATGATGAATTTAAATCGGCAGTTCAAAAAAATGGGATTGTCCATTTATTTGCCATCTCAGGACTTCATGTCAGTTTATTTGTTTCATTTTTAGGAACTATTTTTTCTTTTTTCCATATGAAAGAAAAAAAGCAAACGATATTCATCTTTTTATTCTTAGGAATTTATGTCATCATAACTGATTTTTCTCCATCCATTTTAAGGGCAGCGGGAATGTATTACTTTGCTTACTTCAATCAAAAATTGAAATGTAACTTTTCCTCCTTAGATCGTAGTAGTATCCTTTTCTTGCTGCTCTTATTTTATCATCCCTATTGGATGTATCATCTAGGATTTGTTTTATCTTTTTTTATTTGTTTTTATATTTTATTAATAACACCACTTGTTCATAAGAAAAATTCTATTCTCCAAAGTCTTATCATTAGTTTAGGGTCCATCCTTTTAACAATTCCCCTTGTCGTAAATCGAACTTATCAACTCAATTTACTTTCCCCATTGGTGAATATCATCATGATTAGTATCGTTACTTTAGTGGTTTTACCATGTTCATTTATGGTTGTAATTTTCCCTTTTTTAAAAGGAATTTATCAAATTTTAGTTCAACTATTTAGTTCCTTTGTTCATTTATCTTCCATGATTTCTATTTCTATTCCCATTCCTCATTTTACATTTTTTGATGCTTTTATTTATTATGGAATATTTCTTTTTATTTTTCTTTTTTTCCATAAAAAGAAAATCAAAATTTATTTAAGTAGTTTACTTGGAATTTTATTTTGTATCTTTTGTTTGATTGGACATCAACCTATTATTCCAACAGTTGAATTTTTAGATCTTTACAATGGGGATTCTACCATTATTACATATCATAATGACATCGTCATCATTGATACAGGAGATGGAAGTAGCTCTGCTTTAACACAATATTTAAAAGCAAAAGGAGTTCATTCTATTTCTGGCTTGATCTTAACTCATGAACATCAAGATCATTTAGGAGAAGCATCTAAGTTAATTCAAGAATTTAACGTTCATAAAATCATTATGAGTGCATATAATGATAGTGAATATCGCTTCCTTTCGAATACTTTATTTGTAAGAAAAGGAGATATCTTTCAAATAGGATCTTTATTCTTTGAAGTCCTGCATCCCGATCATAACTATGACCAAGAAAATGATAATAGTTTAGTTCTTTATACCACCATTGATGGAGTTCATTTCCTATTTACAGCAGATGCATCAAAAACTGTGGAAAAGAACTTTTCTACTTATCCAGTGGATGTCATTAAAATAGGACATCATGGAAGTAAAACTTCCACTTCTTTATCTTTCATTCAAAACATTCACCCAACCTATGCCATCATCATGACAGGTAGAGTCAAAAGATTTTCTTTTCCCGATGAAGAAGTCATCCAAATATTGAATCAATGCCATGTGAAAATATATAGAACCGATCTTAATTCCACCATAACGTTAAAAAACATTCAACAAAAATGTATATTTTCAACATTACGGTAAATACTATTTTTGCAATATAAATTCTAAAAAATTTATATTGTGTATCACTTGTCCATTAGAAGTAGATTACTTCTGATGAGTATATATGAAAATGTCCAAGTTCTTCTTGGACATTTTTAACAATTTATGGTATACTAATACAGAAAGATGGTGAGTTGAATCATGGCAAATAACATTTATCTATTTTTAGGAAATGAAGAATTAATGATTAAAAACAAAATTGAAAAATTAGTTGCTTCTGTTCCAACCAATTCATATAACATAACCACATATGATATGGAAGAAAATAATGTTTCAATGGCAATCCAAGATGCTATGACAGCTCCATTTATGACAGATTATAAAGTGGTCATTATTAAAAACCCTACTTTTTTGGGAAAAGAAAAAAGTAGTATTGAACATCGTTTAGAGCTCTTTGAACAATATTTAGATCATCCTGTCGATGAAACCTTCTTTATCATCGATGCTACGATGATGGAATTAAATGATAAAAGTGAACTTGTTCAAAAAGTTAAAAAGAAATCACAAGTTTCCGACACAAGAGAATTAAGTGAAGTTGAAATGAGAGGATGGCTAAAAAGACAGTGCAGCTTAATGAATGTTGAAATAGAAGATCATGCTGTTGAACTTTTTTTTAATCGTGTTGGAAGTAATATGGTTTATGCAAAAAACGAATTAGATAAGGTATTAAATTATATTGGCGATCGAAAAAACATTACTTTAAGAGATATTTCATTGGTTGTATCGAAATCTTTAGAAACCAATGTCTACGCTTTAATGAGTGCCATCATGACGAAAGATAAAAACAAGATTGTGGAAGTATATGAAGAATTAATTAAAAGTGGTAAAGATCCTATTTTGTTAATGAATTTAATTGCAAAATCCATGAGAGAAATGTATTTAACAGCTTCCATGTTGCAAGCTAATTATAAACAAGCAGACATTGCTGCTAAAATGGGGGTATCCCCTGGAAGAGCTTATTACTTAGTTAAAGATGCAAGAACTTTTCCATTAGAAGTTATTGAAGAAAAAATTATTGCTTTAGGTGAACTTGATTATCAAATTAAAACAGGTCAAATGGATAAAACAACAGGTTTAGAAATGTTTCTATTTACAATGTAAACTTTGTTTACAATGGAAATTTTATTTATATTATGAATAACTTATATAGAGAAGGAAGAGAAATATGAAAGAAATTAAAAGAGAAGTAATGACAAGAGAAAGATCATTATTTCATGAAAAGAATCTATGTATTGATGAAACTATTTTTGATGAAGGAGAATCTCCTTTAAAAGAATGTGAGAACATTGATGTTCAAAATAGTATGTTTAAATATAAATATCCTTTTTGGTATTGTAATCATGTAGAAGTAAGAAATTGTACGTGGTTTGAACAAGGTCGTGCTGGGGTATGGTACACCAATGATATGAAAGTATTTGATTGTTTCATTGAAGGGCCTAAAAACTTTAGAAAGTGTGAAAATTTACTTTTAAAGAATGTTACTTTTTTTCATGCGGAAGAAACTTTATGGAATTGTAAGAAAGTAAAGTTAGAAAATGTTCAAGCTAAGGGAGATTATTTTGCCATGAATACAGAGGATCTTACGATTGATCATTTAGAACTTATAGGCAATTATCCTTTCGATGGGTGTAAAAACATCACAGTAAAACATAGTAAACTTTTATCTAAAGATGCTTTTTGGAATTGTGAAAATGTTGTTGTTGAAGACTCTTTTATTTCTGGCGAATATGTTGCCTGGAATTCTAAAAACGTTACTTTTAAGAATTGTACCATTGAAAGCTTGCAAGGCTTATGTTATATTGACCATTTAAAAATGGAAAATTGTACGTTGCTCAATACCAATTTAGCATTCGAATATTCCACGGTTGATGTTGATGTTCATGGTAAAATCATTAGTGTTTTAAATCCTAAGTCAGGAATTATTCGTGCTGATGAAATTGAACATTTAATTTTAGAAAAAGATAAAATCAATCCCAAAGATACACAAATCATTTGTAAGAAAATTAATCATACTCATGACAAAGTAAATTATGAGGAGATGTTTTAAATGAAATCCACATTTGATGAAGTCATTGATCGCAAAAATACATATTCAGAAAAATGGAATGTGAAAGAAAATGAGCTTCCAATGTGGATTGCTGATATGGATTTTAAAACGGCTCCTGGAGTGATTGAAGCTTTAGAAAAACGAGTCCAAAATGGAATTTTTGGGTATTCATATATTCCTGAAGAATGGTATGATTGCTATATAGATTGGTGGAAAAAGTATCATTCTTTTACCATTCAAAAAGAATGGTTGATTTTTACAACAGGGGTCGTTGCTGCCATTTCTAGTATGGTTCGTAGACTTACTGAGCCTGCGGAAAATGTTGTTGTGCAAACTCCAGTCTATAATATTTTTTTCAATTCAATTTTAAATAATGGAAGAAATGTATTAGAGAATAAACTGTTGTATCAAGATGGAAAATACACGATTAACTTCGAAGATTTAGAAGCGAAACTTTCCTATCCACAAACTACACTTATGATTCTTTGCAACCCTCATAATCCGATTGGAAAAATTTGGAGTAAAGAAGAATTACAAAAAATAGGAGAGTTGTGCTATAAATATCATGTGAAAGTCATCAGTGATGAAATTCATTGTGATATCACAGATCCTAATCAATCCTATATTCCTTTTGCTTCTGTATCTAAAATCAATCAAGAAATTAGTGTTACATGTCTAGCTCCAAGTAAAGCGTTCAATTTGGCTGGCGTTTCTAGTGCAGCGTTGGTGATTCCATCGACTCCACTTTATAACAAAGTAAATCGTGGTTTAAATAACGATGAAGTTGCTGAACCAAATGCTTTTAGTATAGCAGCAACCCTTGCAGCTTTTCAAAAAGGTAGACCTTGGTTAGAAGAATTAAAGGAATATATCTATCAAAATAAACTTTATGTAAAAAAGAGTTTAGAAGATTATCCTGAAGTATATTTAGTCCCATCGAATGCTACTTACTTACTATGGTTAGATTGTCAAGCATTACATTATAATAGTGATGAACTACAAAAAGAAATTCGCAATAGAACTGGTTTATATTTATCGAGTGGATCAGCATACCATGCAAATGGATGCTTCTTACGTATGAATATTGCTTGTCCAAGAACAATGTTAGAAGATGGAATTCAACGTTTCAAAGATGCTATCCGTCAATTAAGAAAATAAAAACATTTTTAAATCTGTCAAATGCTTCACTTTATAGTAGAGCTGATTGACAGATTTTTATTTTGCAAATAAAAAAACCACTTCAATCGAAATGGCTCTTTCATTATGCTATTGAATTGACTAACTTACAAAGTTGAGATTTATGTCTAGCTGCATTATTCTTGTGTAAAAAACCTTTGGATACAGCTTTATCTAACTTTTTGCAAGCATAAGCACAAGCATTTTTTGCTTTTTCTAAATCTTTTTCAACAACTGCAGCATGAACGGCTTTCATTGCTGTCTTCATCGAAGATTTAAAACTAGCATTTTGTAATCTTTTCTTTTCATTAGTAAGATTACGTTTCACTTGTTGTTTAATATTTGCCATGTTTCATACCTCCAAGCATATTCATTTCTAAATCCATCTAATTATATCAAATGTCACTAGAAAAAGCAAGAGAAAAATTTTTTATTTTGTGGTTATTTTTCTTAAATTGGGTAAAAATAACCAATGAATAAATCATATCAGGAGGAATTATGAATCCAATTTATAACATACGTACAGATTTAGCTTTAGAATCTATAGATGAAGGTCAAGCTAATCAAATCTCTTCTATTCATGATGTAAAGACATTTGGAAAAGTAACTGTTCATCAAAACATCATTACAAAAGAAATGAGTGAATCATTAGGAAAAAAAGAAGGAATATATTACCTTCTTGAAATCAATGAAAGTAATATCAATGATACGGATGATTTAAGAAATATTGAAAATGTTCTTACAGATATATTAAAAAACATTTTAAAAGAAGAACAAATTACAGAAAATCAAAAAGGAATGATCGTAGGATTAGGAAATATGAATATTACACCAGACTCCCTAGGCCCTATGGTGGTAGATAAAATTATCGTGACACGCCATATGTTTGTCCTTCATCCTGAAGAAGTTTCTCCTGGAATTGCAAATATTTGTGCCATTGCTCCAGGAGTTATGGGAAATACAGGAATTGAAACAACAGATATCATTGAATCTATTATTCAAAAAATAGATATTGACTACCTTATTGTCATTGATGCCCTTGCCGCAAGAGAAGTAAAAAGAGTAAACAAATCAATTCAAGTCACCAATGCTGGGATTAGTCCAGGTTCAGGGGTAGGAAATCATCGAAAAGAGCTGTCTAAAGAAACCATTGGTTGCCCTGTGATTGCAATTGGTGTTCCAACAGTGGTGGATGCAGTCACCATTACCTCTTCCACATTTGATTTTTTACTTCGTTACTTCCAACAAAAACTAGAAGAAGGAGTCTCAAATGCCGACCGTTTAGTCATACAAGAAAAAATAGATTTACAAAATACTCCTCTACCCAGCGAAGAAACAAAAAAACATTTTTTAGGTGAATTTGGGGCCCTAACAGATGAAGAAAAACGTTCTTTATTGATCTCAATTTTAACTCCAAATGGTTTAAACATGATGGTTACACCAAAAGAAGTGGATTTAGATATTGAAAACCTAAGTGATTTGATTGGAGGATCCATCGATAAAGCACTTCACCCTTTAGTTCATTAATGCATAATAAAAAAATAGTTGAATATAATGAAAATGAAAGTTTAAAAAAGAAAAAGAGATTCGGGAAAATAAAAAAATGAAGAAAATCAATGCACCTGTTATTTTGGGCTTATTTAGCGGTATTGTTTCAAACATAAATTTAATCGTTTTGAATGTGAAAAACGATTATAGACAAATTTTAGGGCTTTATATTCCAAATTATAGTGATATCGCTTATTTCATATCCACTTTTATGCAATTTCTTTTAAAAATTTCGTTTCATTTAGATTTATCTAATTTCAAAGAAAGTTTGAGGATGTTTGGTATAGGATGATAAAAAAAATATTTTTCGTGTTTATTTTTGCTTTTTTTCTTTTATTTGGAGTGATGATTGCACAAGATAATTCGACCCCAAAAGCAGAGGACATTCAAAATCAAATTGATCGCTTTGAGAATGAAATTACAACACCTAATAAAACTCCATCAAATGACGCACAGTGGATAGAACCAAACATCACAAACCAAGTAGCAAAAAAAGGAGAGCAAATGGTTCATTCGGTTTTAAAACGTTTTTTAGAGAAAGTAAAGGGACTTTTAGAATCTTAAAATTTAAAAGTAAAAAAAGAATTTTATTTGAATTCTTGAAAAATAATGAATGTACAACATTTTGTGCTTTCATTTTTTTTAATTTTGGTGTATAATAAATTGATGGTGAAAAAAATGCAAGAAGAAAAAAAGAAAACAATAGCGATTATTGGCGGTGGAGCCTCTGGTTTGCTATGTAGTATTCTCATAAAAAAAGCATTAAAAGATGTTTCTGTCGTTGTTTTTGAGCGTCAAGCAAGGATTGGTAAAAAAATTTTACAAACAGGAAATGGAAAATGTAACCTCTCAAACCAAAATATCCATTGGAATTGTTATAACACTTGGGGTGTGGATGGTGTTTTGCAACAATTTTCTTTCAAAGAATTTTCTGAGGTCTTCAGTGATTTGGGTGTTTGGTTAACTACGGATTCTGAAGGACGCATTTATCCTTATTCTTACCGTGCACAAACCGTATTAGATGCTCTTGTAAGAGAAATCGAAGAGCTAGGAATTGAAGTGATTACAGATATCACCATCTCTGAGATCAAAGCACTCGACGATTTTTCTATTTATGCAACAGATTTTCGCTTGTATCATGCTGACTATGTCATCATGGCAACAGGAGGCTTGGCTGGAATTGGTGCAAGTCCATCGCAAGAAAGTTATGACATTTTAAAAAGTTTAGGACATTCCATTTTACCACTTTCTTCTGGATTATGCGCTCTTAAAACAAAAGAAAAAACAAAATCCATTAGTGGGCTTAGAATGAAGGTAAAAGCATCTATATGGGCGGGAGAGCATCAAGAAACTTCATCTGGAGAAGTCCTTTTTAAAGAGGATGGTCTTTCAGGAATTGTTATTTTTGATTTATCTCGTTTTTATCAAAAAAAGAAACATTGTACCATTGAATTAGATTTCTTCCCAACCTATACTGTTGAAGAAATTGAACAAAAACTCTCTTTAAGACCGTTAAAGGAAGCATTGTTGGGATGCTTACCTAAAATGCTTGTTCAAGATGTGCTCTCAAGATTAAAGGGAAATACCCTTAAAGAAGTCAGTTCCTTATTAAAACATTATACGTATACCATTGTAGATTCTTATGGATTTCTCCATGCACAAATTACTTTAGGAGGAGTTCCATTGGAAGAAGTAAATCCTTTTACATTAGAATCCTTATATGTTCCCAAAATGTATATTATTGGTGAAGCACTCGATGTAGATGGAAAATGTGGCGGATATAACTTGCATTTTGCATGGGCAAGCGCCTATGTAGCAGGAAAAAATATCGTTGAAAAAATTAAGAAAGGTGAAAAAAGATGAATCTACCAAACAAACTAACATTAACTAGAATTTTGATGATTCCACTCATTATCATCATTCCTTTACTTGCGAAAATATCTCCAGAAACCAATTTTTTAGCAAAAGATATTGTGATTTCTGGTGTTATTGAAAGTGGAAGATTTCACGTTACCTGGGCAAATTTCATTGTATTGATTGTGTTCGGCCTAGCTTCCATTACCGATGCACTCGATGGACATATTGCAAGAAAGAGAAATTTAATTACTGATTTTGGAAAATTTGCTGACCCGTTAGCCGATAAATTGTTAATCTGTGCTTCCATGCTTGTTTTAATGGAAGAAAACAGATTATGGGGATGGGTTGTAGCTATTATACTTGCAAGAGAATTTGCTGTTACGGGACTTCGCTCCATTGCGGCAGCTAAAGGTCATGTCATTGCGGCAAGTATGTGGGGAAAATCTAAAACAGTTTCCCAAATGATTATGATTGTCATATTATTACTTCATAATTGGCCACTTTCTATTTTCTATATTCATTTTGATGTCTACATTCCAACAGATATTATTGCAATTGTAATCGCAACATTATTAACCATCATTTCTGGTGTGGATTATTTTGTGAAAAACAAAGAATTACTAAAAGATATGTAGGAGAATTATTATGGCAGATGAAAAAATAAAAGCATTAGAAGATGCCTTCAAACAAATTGAAAAACAATTTGGTAAAGGTTCCATTATGAAATTAGGCGAAAAGGTCTATGAACATATGGAAGTCATTCCAACAGGGTCCATTTCTTTAGATATTGCCCTAGGTGTTGGAGGATATCCTAAAGGTAGAATCATCGAAATTTATGGTCCTGAAAGCAGTGGTAAAACCATCTTCGCTTTACACGGCATTGCCCAAGCACAAAAACAAGGAGGCTTTGCTGCCTTCATCGATGCTGAACATGCACTAGATCCAAAATATGCAAAAGCTTTAGGCGTCGATATTGATAATTTAATTTTGTCACAACCAGATACGGGTGAA
>CANQVW010000025.1 GCA_947627395.1 uncultured Bacilli bacterium
ATTTGTTCTTGCTGCTGGATTAGCATGGCAAGAGGCATGTAAAGTTGTTCGACCAACAATACTTGAACCAATCATGGAAGTTGAAGTAACCATCAAAAACGAATATGTGGGTGCTGTCATGGGAGATATTAGTAAAAGAAGAGGTAGAATCTTAGGTCAAAAAGATATTGAAGGTGGAAAGTCAGTTATCACTGTTGAAGTACCTGAAAGTGAAATTGTAAAATATAACACAGAACTAAAAGCCATGACACAAGCTAGTGGTCGTTTTACACGTAAGTTTGTTCGCTATGAAATCGCTCCAGAAGAAAAAATTAAGAGAATTATTGAAGAATATAAAAAATAATAAACAAAGTTTAATGATAGATAGGATAAAATATCTATAAAACTTAAGAAAAAAGAAATTGTTAAAAAAATAAAAGGATATACTATTGTAGTAAAGATTTATTTTTCATATATTCTTTATTACTTAGTATATTCTTTTTTAAGAATGATAAAGATATAAATAAATTAACTTTAGGATTATAAATATCAATGGAAAAACAAATTGTAATAAAACATTCATATAGTGACATAGCTTTTAAAATAAAAAATATTGTTAGCTATTTAAAGCTGTTTATTGATTCAAACAATGATAAATTCATTTTTAATTTTTCAATAAAGAAAAATCAATCTAAAATTGTTGATGAATTAAAGAATTTGAATCAATTGAATAGTATTTATATTCTCAATGAAAAAACAAGTAAAAATCTTTATAATATTGATATTGCTTGTGATTTAGATGATGTTATAAGTATTCTTGATATTATAGAAAAGTATCAACTATGTGTTATGATTTCCTGTAATGATATTAAAATGAATGTTAACGATAATGATGGTGATTTTATCATAATGAATACAAAACATAAAAAATATCAAACTATTAAAAAACAATCAAAATGATAAATGCAAATACTAGAGGAAAGCATGAAGCGTTTGTTTAAATGGCTTTTTTAACAAAATCAGAAAGCAAAAAATATAGATATGAAATCATATTGATTTGTTATTTAATATTAATAACTGCTATAGTATCTATTATTTCATCTTTTTTGAATATAAATGATATAGTTGAAACTATTTTAATATATTTTATTTTAATACAATGGTTTCTGTTTATAATTCCTATGATTATGAGATTAATTGATATATCTGATTATAATGAAAAAAACAAAATTATGAATGGAAAAATGAAGTTTAACCATGATCCCATATGGTATAAAGTTTCGAAAATTGAAAATTGGATCATGAATGCCACGAAGCCAGATACACTTTATGTAAAAGGAATTCGCGGAGAAAATATTACAATTATTGAAGTTTCTTTTGAAACCAAAGGAAGAAACAAACCATGGTATAACAAACAAATATGGATTAATGATAAAGAAATAAAAAACATAGATAATATCAAAGAAGAACTTTACCATACATGTCTCATAGAAGATGATCGTATATGTTTAATGGCAATGACATTGTATTCTGATCCTAGAAACTTCTATAGAAAACAAAACAACTTATAGAAGTGTAGTTACCTATATAAATGATTTTACTTTTTAATATATAATTTCTTTCTATTAGAATTCATATCATTTGAAAACATTTTCATATAAATAATGGAATGAAAAGTGATAAAATTTAAACTAAAGAAAAAGAGAAGTTATACAAAAAAATTGATGATTTTTATAACGATTAATGATAAAAAGTATTGATTAAAAACTTATTATTGTAAAAAATGAAGGAGTGGTGCTTTCTAGAAATGAATTTATATTGAATGATTTAATGTTTTCAAAAGAAGTAAAAAGTCATAACAAGATGATTTACTTTTAAGAACTATTTTTATTTAACTAGAATGATTTACTTTCAAACAAATGCTTTTAAGAAAATATAGCAAATAAAAATTAAAAAATCGAGGAAATAAAAATGAAAAGAAAAATAATTCAAAAAATCATGATTTGTTTTATTATCATGATGTTCCCTTTTTCTGTTTTTGTTCAAGCTGTTGATACAACTACAAGTGTTGTAGATGGAGCTGAATATACTGTTACAGAAACCATAGAAACAAACGATTTACCTTTTGACATTAAACATCAAAAAGATAGTTCGATCTCAAAAGTAACTAATGATAAATATATTCGTGCTGATACCAATGCTGCTGGTCTA
Organism: uncultured Bacilli bacterium; assembly: GCA_947627395.1. Classification (GTDB taxonomy): domain Bacteria; phylum Bacillota_I; class Bacilli_A; order ML615J-28; family CAG-698; genus CAKOMG01. The sequence goes on from CANQVW010000025.1 coordinate 2,191, forward strand.
GGTGGTGGAGGAAAATTAGAAATTGGTAAAGAATATACACAACAAGTCAATTTCTTAGAAATTCCTTCTAATGAAAATGTGAAAATCGTACCATGGGCAAATATAAAAGGTGGAAATTGGTCTTTATGTTCTGTTCGTAATATGGCACATGATTATGAAGATGAACATCCAGGATGGAAAGTTATTGCTGCCATTAATGCAGATTTCTTTGACATCAATGGAAATAATCCAATGCCTTATACAACTTCTGGTGGATTGGTAATTGATAAGGATACATATAAAGTATCCACAGGTTGGGGTGCTTTAGGAATTGATAATAGTCATGCGGAAAAGCAATTGATTGGAGAACTTTCTCCAACAGTTACTGCTATGCCAACATTAGCTATTTATAATGAACAAAAAGAAATTATCAAAGAAATTTCTGTTGATAAAGTCAATCAAGATCCTAATGAAAATGAAGTTGCTGTTTACTTTCCTCAATGGAAAAATCACAATGTTCAACCTTTAGATGTTCAAGATGCTTGGATTGTTGAAAAGGCTGATGATACAGTTTCTTTTTCATTAAATAGTTTATTTGGAAAAGGATCTATTAGTAAAAAAGGAAGTCAAACATTAACGAATAATCAATTTGCTGTTCGTACAACCAATCCTGAAATAGAGAATATGTTACATGAAGGAACTTACATTCGAGTTCAACATTCTTATACAGGAACCTTAGAACAAGCAACAGATTTAGTTGGATTTCATAGTTTTGTCATGAAAGATGGTTTACCTGTTTTAAGTGAAGCAAATGATTATGGATTAGATCGTCTTCCTAGAACAATTATCGGAAAGAAAGAAAATGGAAATATTGGAATGGTTGTTGTAGATGGACGTCAACCATATGATGGCTTTTTTGGTGCAAATCAAGGAGAATTATCTGCCATTGCTCAATATTATGGATTAGTAGATGCTTATCAATTTGATGGTGGTGGTTCATCCACAATGGTTATATTAAAAGATGGAGAGTTAACTGTTATGAATTCTCCAAGTGATGGTTCAGAAAGAAATGATAGTGATTGTCTATTAGTTGTTGCTCATGTTCCGACTTTAGAATATGAAATTGAACAAAATGAAACTTCATTAGAATTTAATGTACAAGTGATTGAAGAAATGAGCATATATCAAGATTTATATGTTGAAGTGGGAAATGAAAGAAAGAAAATTGAAAATGGAAAAGTTGTTTTTGATCACTTAGATGTATATCAAGAATATTCATATACTTTTTATGGTTTTGATGGATCTCGTTATGTCAACATCGTCTATGGTGGAAAAACGAACACTTGTAAAACCACTCCAACAATTGAAAAAGTGATTATTCGAGTTGTTGAAAACCAACAAAACGAAAAGAATTATGAAATTGAATGTATTCTTTCTGATCCACAAACTGCTTTAGTTTCGATGAGAATTGAAGTTGGAAGTAAAAGTTATCAAAAAAGAAACAATGTTTTTGTAGTTCCATTTACAGAAGTGAGTCCTGTTTTAGATCATTCACTGGTTGTTGTTTTATATTACAACATTGAAAAAGGACATGTTAGTCAAAGTCAACGTGTGGATACTTTTACAATAGATATTCAGTCTTCATTTGTTTTATTTGAGGGAATGAAGCAAGAAGTCCATCAACAATTTTATCAATTATTATCTTAAAAGAATAAAATGATTAAAATTAAACTGAATTTATTTGAATCTATTATTGGAGCAATCCTATTTCCAAATATTGGCTTTTTGTTAACAACAATAATTTTAATTATTTCTTTGTTTAAAAAACAAGAAGTTATTGTTTATAAAGGGATTCTAATTTCTTATGCCATTTGTTTATCTTTAATGATTTTTGCTTTGATGCTTTGTTTTATAATAAATCATAAAAGTAAAAAAGAGTTTATCTTAAATAATAATGAATTTGTATTTTTAAATCATAAGTATACAACCAATCAGATTAGGTATGCTGAATATTATGTGTGTAAATGGTATACATTACCCATAGTATTTATCTATAAACAACAAGTAGGTGGATTAATTACTTTCGAATTAGATTCAGGTGAAAAAATTAAATTTTATGTACTTTATAAAGATTATTTAAAAATAAAAAATAGAATTCCAAATATTATTGAAAAATAACAAATATTGTTACAAACAGAAGGGTGTTACATTCTATCATGAATCACCCTTTTTTTGTTTTTACTGAATCGTTGATTTAATGATAACACTTTCTTGTCTATAAACACAAAAATGTTTTGAAAAATACAATAAAAAATAGTATAATGATATAAATAAAGGAGTCAAAGATGGTAAAAAGTACAAGAAGTTCAAAAAGAATAACGGAAAGTCTTGCAATTATAGAAGGATTATCAAGCGATGGTGGCTTGTATATTTTTGAAAAATTTCCTACACTAAATCTTTCATCTTTGCTTCATCTTTCTTATCAAGAATTAAGTTCATATATTTTAAATCTATTATTAGAAGACTTTACAAAAGAAGAAATTGAAGAAGTTGTTCATCATGCTTATGATGAAAAATTTGATACTAAAAACATTGTTGCTTTTCATTCGTTAAAAGATGTTTTTGTTTTAGAATTATTTCATGGTCCTACTTTAGCATTCAAAGATATGGCATTAACCATTCTTCCTGAATTACTTAGAGTTGCTAAAAAGAAGAATCATATTCATCAAGATACTCTCGTTTTAACAGCTACTTCAGGAGATACAGGGGGAGCTACTTTAAGTGGATTTAAAGATGTTGAAGGAATGAAGGTCATTGTCTTTTATCCAAATGAAGGTGTAAGTTTAATCCAAGAAAGACAAATGTTGTCCTTTGCCTCTAAAGATGCCAAAGTAATTGCCATTGAAGGAAATTTTGACGATGCTCAACGTCTTGTAAAAGAAGAATTTCAAAAATATCCTAAGCTATCCTCCTCTAATTCTATTAATATTGGTCGATTAGCTCCACAAGTCATTTACTATGTTGACAGTTATTTAGAAGCTGTTCGAACTAAAAAAATTCATATGGGAGAATATATAAATATCTGTGTTCCAACTGGAAATTTTGGAAATATATTAGCAGGATACATTGCTAAAAAAATGGGAGTACCCATTCATCGTTTTATTTGTGCTTCTAATCAAAATAAGGTGCTTACTGATTTCTTTTTAACGGGTGTCTATAATCGTAAAAGAGAATTTTATAAAACAAATTCGCCTTCCATGGATATTTTAATCTCTTCGAATTTAGAAAGATTGTTATATTTATTATTTGGAGAAAATAAAACAAAAGAATGGATGGAATCTTTGGTAAAAACAGGAGAATACCATTTAAATTCAAAAGAAAAAGAAGCATTACATTCTTTTTATGGAGGATTTGCAACCATAGAAGAAACATTAGATTGTATGAAAAAAGTATATGATGAAGAACATTATCTTTTAGATCCTCATACAGCAGTTGCTTATCAAGTCTATCAAAACTATGTCAAAGAAACCAAAGATACAACTATGACTTTACTTGTCTCGACAGCTCATCCATTTAAATTCCCACAAGCTGTTTGTGAAGCTTTACAAATCGAAGAAGAAGATTCTTTTGAAGCCTTAAAAAAGATTCATCAAAAAACAAAAATCAATATTCCAACTGTTTTTTCTTCTTATACAAAATCTAAAAAAACAATTTGGAAAAAAGAAGAAACCAAAGATCAATTTGACCAATTGATGAAGGAGTTTGGCTATGATCAAAATTAAAGTTCCCGCTACAACAGCTAATTTAGGACCAGGATTTGATACATTAGGTCTTGCTCTTTCTTTATATAATTATTTTACTTTTGAAAAACAAGAACATTATGAATTAAATGGATTTCTATCTTGTTATGATGGAAAGGATAATTTAGTTTTAAAAGCTTATCAAAAAGTTTTTTCCTTTCTTCAAGTGGAAGAAATTCCTTGTAAAATATCCATTGAGCAACACATTCCATTATGTGGTGGACTTGGAAGTAGTGCTACTTGTATTGTGGGGGGAGTATTAGGAGCTCATGTTATGTCAAGCTTCAAATTAACCCAAGAACAAATCATTGAATTATGTGTTACATTAGAAGGTCATCCTGATAATGTTTTACCTTGTTTATTAGGAGGATTAGTTTCTTCTTTAAAAGAAAAGAAAAAAATATCTTATTTTACTTTTCCTGTTCATCCTAGTTTATGTTTTACGATTTTAGAACCACCTTTTTCTATAGAAACAAAAGAAGCAAGAAAAGTATTACCTAAAACATATACCTTAGAAGAAGTTATCTATACTATTGAGCATCTTTTCCCTCTTTCTAAAGCTTTAGAAGAAGGAAATCTTGAAGTATTATCTACTTTAATGAAGGATGTACTTCATGAACCTTATCGCTTACCTCTCATAAAACAAGGAAAAGAAATTCAAACATGGTGTAGAGAACATCATCTTCCATGTGTTATTTCGGGAAGTGGTGCTTCCATGCTTGTTCTTTCTAATTCTTTCAATGAATTGAAAGAATTGCCCATTTCATGGAAAAAATACGAACTTACTATCGATCATCAGGGGGCAACCGTTTTATGAAAATAGCTATTTTAGGATTAGGAACCATAGGCTATGGAGTTTATGATTTATTAAAAAAACATCATCCTCAAATTCAAGTGAAGAAAATATTAGATAAAGATGAATCTAAAAAAGAAATCGTGGGAGACATTTTAGTTTCTTCGATTGAAGATATTTTAGAGGATTCCTCCATTGAAATGATTGTTGAAACGATGGGGGGAAGCACCTTTGCTTATCAATGCATTAAAAAAGCAATTCAAGCGAATAAACATGTTGTGACCGCAAATAAAGAAGTCATGGCACTATATATGGATGAACTCATGAAATTAAAAGAAGAACATCATGTTTGCCTTTCATTTGAAGCTAGTGTTGGCGGAGGAGTACCCATTATTAAGAATTTAATGGATGTTGTTCAATCGAATGAAGTCACTTTAATCGAAGGAATTATGAATGGAACTACTAATTTCATTTTATCAAGATTAAGTGAAGGAATGTCATTTGATGATGCATTAACTTTAGCTCAACAAAAAGGTTTTGCGGAGATAGATGCAACCTATGATTTAGAAGGATTAGATATGGTCAGAAAGATATCCATATTAGCAATGATTGCAACGAATAAAATCGTTCATCCACAAGATGTTTTTCACTTTGGAATTCGTCATTGTACCTTAGAGGATATTCATTTTGTGAATCAACAAGGATATCAATTAAAATATATTGCTTCCTATCAAGCCAATCATATATCTGTTGAGCCTACATTAGTGACTTCTAATCAACTTTTTGGCTTTGTTCCTGATGAATATAATTTAATAGAATTATATGCTTCAAATTATGGATATTTAAAGTTTTATGGTAAAGGTGCAGGAAGATATCCAACAGCCAATGCCATTGTCAATGATATTTTAGACATTAAAAACCATCATTATAATTATACCTTTCATTCTCAAGGAGAATTTGAATTTGCGCTTGATCAACAGTTATATCAATTTTACCTTCGTTTTGATGATTTATCTTCTCTTTCTAAGATGAAATCAATTATTGAAGTAGAAGAAGGCTTACAAGTACTTACTAAACCAGTACAAAGAAATGAAATTGATTTTTCTCATGTCTTGTTTTACGCCAAAACATTGCCAACACATTAAGGAGGAATAATATGTATCGTGTAGCCATCGTCGGAGCAACCGGCTTAGTAGGAGGTACTTTTTTAAAAGTTTTAGAAGAGTATAACTTCCCTATTCAAGATTTAAAATTACTAGCATCTAGTAAAAGTGCTGGTAAAAAAATAACCTTTCAAGGAAAAGAATATATCGTAGAAGAATTAAAAGAAACAAGTTTTGAAAATATTGATTTAGCTTTATTTAGTGCAGGAGGAGATGTTAGTAAACAATATGCTCCAATTGCAGAAAAAGCAGGAGCCATTGTCATTGACAATTCAAGTTGTTGGCGACAAGATCCCACCAAAGCTTTAGTTGTCCCAGAAGTAAATATCGAAGATGTAACAATGAGTAGAATCATTGCCAATCCAAATTGTTCAACAATCCAATCCATTGTCCCTCTAAAGGCACTAGATCAAGCCTATGGATTAACAAGAGTTGTTTATACCACATATCAAGCTGTATCAGGAAGTGGAATGAAAGGAATTCAAGATTTAGAAAGAACTTTAAAAGGAGAAGATCCTCAATTTTATCCATATAATATTTCTAAAACATGTATTCCTGAAATTGATGTTGCTTTAGAAAATGGGTATACCAAAGAAGAAATGAAAATGGTTCATGAAACTAGAAAAATGTTACACAAACCAGATTTAAAAATCAGTGCCACTTGTGTCCGTGTTCCTGTCATGAATTCTCATGCTGTATCCATTATGGCAGAATTAGAAAAACCATTCACCATAGAAGAAGTTAGATGCCATTTACAAAATTTCCCTGGAATTGTCTTAGTCGATGATTTAAAACAACATCAATATCCAGTTTCTCTTCTTTCTAATGGAAACAATCAAGTTTATGTCGGTCGTATTCGTCGTGATTTATCCACCGACAATGGTTTATTGCTTTATACAGTTGCTGACAACATTCGTAAAGGTGCTGCCGCAAATGCTGTACAAATTGCTGTTGAAATGCATAAAAAAGGTTTAATAAAGTAGGTACATTCTATGTTAGTTGTCACAAAATTTGGTGGATCTTCTCTAGCAGATGCCAAACAATTTGCGAAAGTAAAACAAATTATGGAAGCAAAACAAACAAGACAAATGATTGTTGTTTCTGCTATGGGAAAAAGAAATAAAGAAGATAGTAAATTAACAGATTTGTTATTTTTACTTCATGCACATATTATGTATTCAATTCCTTTTGATTCAGTATTTTCTATGATTCAAGAGCGTTTCATCGAAGTTAAGAAAGCTTTAGGACTTACTTATGATATTGAAAAAGAACTAGAAGATTTAAAAAAACAATTTAATAAATCCATGTCTGTCGATTATTTAGTCAGTAGAGGAGAGTATTATACAGGAAAATTAATGGCTGAATATTTAGGATTTACCTTTGTTGATGCAAAAGATTTAATCACTTTCAATTATAATGGAACCATTCATCAAGAATTAACAGAAGAAAAAATTCAAAAAGCTTATCATGCAGGAGATAAAATATTAATTCCAGGTTTTTATGGTGCTTATCCAAATGGGGAAATCAAGCTTTTAGCAAGAGGTGGTTCTGATATTACAGGTTCCATTGTTGCAAAAGCATTGAATGCTGAACTATATGAAAATTGGACCGATGTATCAGGAATATTAATGGCTGATCCTAAAATTATTGAGCATCCAAAACGAATCAATGAAATTACCTATGATGAATTAAGAGAATTATCTTATATGGGAGCCAATGTTTTACATGAAGAAACTGTCTTCCCAGTTCAAGAGATGAATATTCCCATTAATATTTTAAATACCAATGATGCAACAAATCCAGGAACGATTATTACAAATCATTGTACAGACACATCACAAGTTATTACAGGAATTTCAGGTAAAAAGAACTTTTATTCTTTCACCATTACTAAAGAAAATACAGCAAACAAAACTTCAATCATGAAAAACACATTAGAAATATTTGAAAAACACAATGTACATGTTGAACATATTCCAAGTAGTATTGATAGTTTTAGTGTTATTGTGAGCATGGAAGAAGTAAGAAAAATCCAATACGACATTATTGCTGATCTAAAACAAATTCCTAATATAAAAGATGTCACCATGGATACTGATTTAGCGCTAGTAGCCGTTGTTGGAAGAAATATGGTCAATCAAGCAGGTATTTCAGGAAAGATTTTTGCTCTTGTTGGTAATGTTGGAATTAGTATTAAAATGATTGCCCAAGGCTCACAGGAATTAGCCATTATATTTGGTGTTTCAAATCAAGAAATGGAGAATGCAATTCGTGTCGTTTATCAAAATATGGTGTCATAAAATGTTGAATTTTAAAAAAGTTCATCCAAACAAGATGGACTTTTTTTTCATAATATGGTAAAATAATATACGATATGAAAAGGAAAATCGATGGATTGGAAATACATTGTTGAAACAGACCAAATCATGGTAAAGGATTACCTAGAACAAAAAGGCGTCTCACGTAGAATTCGTAGAAAAGTTAGAATTTTAGATAATATATATATAAATCAACGAAAAGCAAAGAATTATGACTTATTGCATCTTGGGGATGAACTTATCTTACATTTTGAAGAAGAAGTCAATGACTCCTTTTTAGAAAATGATATTCCCCTAGATATTGTTTATGAAGATGAATGGTTCATGATTATCAATAAACCAGCATCTTTAGCTTCTCAACCATCCAAAAAACATCCAACAGATAACGTCATTAGCGCACTTACTTCCTATTTTAAAGCTCATCAAATTCATGCAAATATTCATTTGGTCAATCGTTTAGATTATCAAACCAGTGGTTTGATGATGATTGCAAAAAGTGGAATCATGCATTATGAATTATCAAAAATAGAAATTGAAAAGAAATATTTATGTGAAATTGAAGGATTTCTAGAAAATAAAGTAGGAACCATTCGGTTAAAAATTTCAAGATGTCCAGCACCTGATATAAGAAGGTATGTCTCTGATCAAGGCAAAATGGCAATTACAGAATATCGTGTTTTAGAAGAAAGAGAACATTCATCCTTAGTTGAAGTTAAACTCATTACAGGAAGAACTCATCAAATTCGTGTTCATTTTTCTTATTTAGGACATCCTATTCTTGGAGATGCTTTGTATGGAAATGAAAAAGATGGATTAAAATTACATTGTGCTTTTCTGAGATTTATACATCCAATTTCAAAAGAAGAGGTAAAAATGTTGAAATACCCTAGTTGGTATAAAGGAGGAGAATCATGCCAGATATTGTAATGCATCATCACTTTGGAAAAGTTGTTTATAGTGGATTAAGTGATGAAATTAAGGAAAAGATTAATAACATTCCACTATATGATTTTGCAACAAGTGGACCAGATGCTTTTTTTACTTGTAATTTTTTAAATAAAACAAAACAACAAGAAAATCAAGAATTTGGAAATTATATGCATGCTTATCGAACAAAAGAATTTTTAGTAAAACTTGCTGAACTTTCTAGAGTCGATTATAATATGTTTAATTATCTATGTGGTTACGTTACTCACTATTATTTAGACACTAGAGTACATCCTTACATTTTTCACTTTACAGGTGTTTATGACCCTCAAGATCCAACCACTTTTGAATATCGTGGATTTCACACAAAACTAGAAAGAGCAATGGATTCTTATGTTATTGAAAATTACTATGATTCCGTTCCACATCGCTTTAAAATCTATCATAAAATATTAAAATTGAAGAAAATCCAAAAATCATCAAAAGAATCTTTTGACCAATTATATTCAATTGTATATGGTAGGAATGAAGGATTCAAATTAGTAAATAATAGTATTAAATGGCAAAGAAGATTTTATCGTTTTATTTATGATCGATTTGGATGGAAACAAAAGATATTAGAAAAAAAGGATGATGGAGAGTCTAAAATTGATTTATCCATGCTTTCCTACTACGGAAAAAAAATAGATTCCAATGAAATTGATATTTTTAACTTTCATCATAAAGAATGGTGTCATCCTGTTGATAATAGTAAAATATCTAATGCAACTTTTTTTGATTTATTTGATACTGCAAAAGTAGAGTGCGCCAATTGTATTCAAGCTTTATATCATTATGTATTTGATAATGAAAACATTGATTTTGACTTATATTTTAAGGATGTTTCTTATATCACCAATTTACCATGTAGTTATGATTTGGAAATGAAATATTTTGATAATATTTTTAAAAAAACTCCTAAAAGTATTGTAAATGAAATGGATTCATAGTATAATTGTAACGTATCGGAGGAATAACAAATGAAAAAAATATTTACTTTAATTTTTGTTGCTTTCGCAATTGTATTTTGTGCGGGATGTAAAATGGGTACACGTTCAATAACGTATTTTCAAGATAAAATAAACGAAACTAGAAAAGTTTATGAAGATGCTTCTAGTGTTTCTGCACTTTTAGAAATGGAGGATGAAAATGGTAAATCCACATTTGAATTACAATATAACTACAATGCTGATAAAACAGCTATTGAAAGTATGATGTATAAATTAACAACAAAAGATTCAACACAAAGCATTTATATTAAAGATGGTAAAGCTTACATGGATCGTTTTGGAGATCAATGGTATACTGAATTATCAGCTGCGGATATGAACGATATTGTTACTCAATATGGATTTAAAGCATTTACTTCAGATGTATTTAGTTTTTTAGGAGCTAGCTTCTTTGAAAGTGCCAAAGTAATAGCGGATAATAAAGAAGAAACAGCGATTGAATTAGATTTATCTACTTATGCATTGTCTGCTGCTGATGAAGGTACAGTAGAATTGGTTGAGATGATAACTAAAATTTCTGCAAAGAAAGAAGTTACTTTAGATTTATCTTTTAATAAAGACACTATCAAGTCACTAAAAGTCAATATGTTAAGTCGAGATGATGTTTCAACATCCTTCACTTTAACATTACAAGGAACAAAACAAAATACCATCGCTTATCCTGATTTCTCAACATATGAAGCAAAATAAAAGATTGTACCTATTTTAGAAATAAAGTAGGTACTTTTTTTATTCATTTTGTTTTTTAATTATCTTTTCTAGCAAATACACTGAAACTATGATATACTATTTATAATTAAGGTGGATTTTATGTATAAAATATTAACAACACTCCTTTTAGGTTTTTCCTTATTTTTAGGAATGAATACAAGAACATTAGATATTAAAGTCAAAAATTCTAGTCAAATCGTTTACTTAGATATTGTATTTACAGACATAGAAAAAAATGAAAAACAAACAGGTTATGATGAAATATATATCCAACAATTAGAAGATTATTTGCAAGATGGAGAAATTCTAGGTAGCCTTTACCAAGTTGTTTCTGGAAATTTGGTTGGAGAAATGAAAAAAAATGATTTGATTTTTCATTTTGAAGGTAAAAATTTAAAAAGACCTTTTCAAATCATTACCATTGATCAAAATCATGAAATTCATTTAAGTGATAAGATTCAATTAAAAGCTTTTGAAGGAATCATTTATTATGATGGAAGTCATTATACTTATAAACAACAAAACATGAATTTAAATATCACAATACTCATTTTATTTATGATGATTTGTATGGTTTTTGTATCTTCTTTATTCTTTTTCTATTTAAAATACCCAAAAGAAAAAATAAAAACTTTTCTAGTATCTGAAATTATAGTACGTTTATTTTATTCAATAATGGTTTTAAATTCTTTATTTTTAGATGGAAGCGGTTTATGTTTATTTACCATTCTTTTCATAGGTATTCTTTTATGGATAATAAATTTACTAGTCATTTTCTTCACATATAAAAAAATCAGTAGAAAACAAAATTTGATTTTGACTTTAAGTTCAAATGGATTTTCAATCATCATTGCTTTTCTTTTTTCGTGGTTGATTGCCTTATTTTAAAAGATTCGTTATTGAATAAAGCAAAAAAAAATGATATACTATATACAACATAAAAAAGGCAAGGTGAAAAGAATCTGTGATTAGAATTTTCATTGATAGTTTAGTATCTCCTAAAGAAAATGTGAAACATAGTAAATTACCTTGGTGGAAAATACTCATATTCTTTATGATACTTGTTTTATTATCTCTTCTTCCATCTCTTGTTTCAACAATCTTAAATGATCATATAGATACTTCACAAAAAAATTTGATTCGAAGTGCCTTTCAAGGAAAAGATGTTCCTTTTGTCATTGAAGATGGCGTCTTAAAGAAAAAAGAAGATTCTACCATAGATGCCCTAGAAGTAAGTGTTTCAAATCAAATTTATCTTAAAATTAGTGTCGAAGAAGAACAATGGAATTCAAAATTTCAAATAAATCTTTTTATGGTTTCTGATGGAGTTTATATGGTTTCATCAGGAAGAAAAACTAAAATATTAAATTATATGGATTTTCCAATGCTACAAAATATAGATTTATCAAGAGCAAAGAATCGAAATGACATTACTTTTTGGAATCACATTTTTTCTGTAGTTGATCAAATTATTAAAGATCATCATGTTTTGACTATTATTGTGATGAATGCTTTCTATATTGTTTATTGGGGCTTTTGGCTAACTTTTCTTTCTTTTTCTTTTTCTATTTTTTGCTTTCTTCGTATGGGAAAATATTTAAAGTTAACAGAAATTTGGAGAGCGAATATATTTTCTTTAACCCCTTTTGTTATGGGAGTATTATTTAGTAGCTTTTTTGGATTTACATTTTGTATATATTTGGGTGGCTTAGTATCAGCAATTTATAGTTTAATCGCTGGAAAACAATTATTTGTAGATAAAGTAATAGATAGGAGAAAATAAAATGAGTTATAATCATATTGAAGTTGAAAAAAAGTGGCAAAATTATTGGAAGGAACACGATACATTTCATGTATCTTTAGAGACAACGAAACCAAAGTATTATGCGCTAGACATGTTTCCATATCCATCGGGAGCTGGACTTCATGTTGGACATCCTGAAGGATATACAGCAACAGATATTGTCTCAAGAATGAAAAGAATGCAAGGATATCAAGTAATGCACCCAATGGGATGGGATGCATTTGGACTTCCTGCTGAA
>CANQVW010000026.1 GCA_947627395.1 uncultured Bacilli bacterium
TATGAACCATGTACAATGGAATACATTAAAAATTATCAACCTGTTGGTAGATCACTTGGCTCTGGACAAGTCTTAAGTGAACCCTATGATTTTTATAAAGGAAAGCTTGTTACAAAAGAAATGACAGATTCATTAGCACTTGATTTGTGTGATAAAGGACTACTTACCAATCAACTTGTTTTAACAATTGGCTATGATATTATAAACATTACAGATAAAAATATTTCAAGTTCTTATAAAGGAGAAATTATTACAGATTACTTAGGAAGAAAAATACCAAAACATGCACATGGAACGATTCATTTAAATCGATATACTTCATCTTCTAAAGCATTCTTAGATAAAATAAGTGAACTATACGATAAAATTGTAAATCCCAATCTTTTCATTAAAAGAATTCAAATTACCGCAATTCATATTTTAAGCGAAAAAGAAGCAAAAAGTAAAAAATCTTATCAACAAATGAGTTTATTTGATGATATTGAAAAAGAAAATGAAATGGATGAACAAGAAAACAAAAGACAAAAAGCAATGTTAGCAATTAAAAAGAAATATGGAAAAAATTCAATTATGAAAGGCATGAATTTAGAAGAAGGTGCAACTATGAAAGAAAGAAATAAACAAATCGGAGGACATAAAGCTTAATGGAAAAATATGAAAAAATCATCCATTTACCACATCATGTATCTAGTAATCATCCTCCTATGAGTTTAAAAGATCGAGCAGCACAATTTGCCCCTTTTTCCGCATTAGCTGGATATGAAGAGTCTATTCAAGAAATCATTAGGGAAACAGATGAAAAAATAGAATTATTCGATGAAGAAAAAGAAATGATCAGTTATAAATTGAATTATTTATTGGAAAATCGAATTCACGAAGAAATTACTTTACTTTATTTTATTTCCGATGTTAAAAAAAATGGAGGATCTTATAAAACCTATACAGGTAGAATTCGCCGTATAGATGCTGTTGAAAAGGTAATTTATTTTGAAGATAAAACAACAATTAAAATAGATGCACTCATTGAACTAAAAAGTAAAGCTTTAAATCAATTATTTCCTGATTTTTAATCAATATCAAGAATCGATAAAAAAGAAGAACTATGATAAAAAGGATGTCTTTTAAAGTAGATCTTCTTTTTTTATTACAAAAAAATTTCAATTTATCTTGACAATAATTCAATTTAGAATTATAATAAAAGTACGAAATAGGATTTTAGGAGGAAAGATGGAAAGTAAAGACTTCTTTTATGAACTAGGTAAGTTGATCTACAAAATAGATGGTATATATGAAAGTTATGGCCGTAATTATCATATTACTTCACCAAATTTACTTTGGATTTTATATGCTTTAAATGATGGAAAAAAGCATAGTCAAAAACAAATTTGTGATGATTGGAATATTCCAAGAAGTACAGCGAATACAATCATTAAAGAATTAGAATCAAAAGGATACATTTCCTTATATCAAATAAAAGGAAAACGTCGTGAATTAAATATCTTTTTAACAGAAACAGGAAAAGAATATGCACATCTTTTATTAAAAGATTTATATAGTAAAGAAGAAGTAGTATATTCACATATTGATCAACCAGAATCCATCTTACAAATTTTGCAAAATTTAGTTCAAACAATGAAATCAATTACAAATGGAGGAAATGAATGATGAAAAAAATCACACAAGATGCAGGAAGAAAAAAATTAGGAGAATTTGCTCCTGAATTTGCTCATTATAATGATGATGTTTTATTTGGTGAAAATTGGAATAATCCAGATTTAGATCTTAAAACAAGATGTTTAATTACAGTTGTTGCCTTAATGTCTTCAGGAATTACGGATAGTTCACTCATCTATCATTTAGAAAATGCGAAAAAGAATGGGGTGACACAAAAAGAAATTGTTGCAACAATTACTCATTGTGCTTTCTATGTAGGTTGGCCAAAAGCCTGGGCAGTATTTAATCTTGCAAAAGAAGTTTGGAATGAAAAAGTGGAAGAAATGACTACCAAAGATGTATATCAAAATAGTATTTTCTTTCCAATTGGTGAAAAAAATAATGGCTTTAAACAATATTTCATTGGTCAAAGTTATCTTTCTCCTATTTCTAAGGAACAAGTTGGCATCTTTAATGTAACATTTGAACCAAAATGTCGAAACAATTGGCATATTCATCATGCAAAACAAGGTGGAGGTCAAATTCTAATTTGTGTAGGTGGAAAAGGATATTATCAAGAAGAAGGAAAAGAAGCAATTGAAATGAAACCAGGTGACTGTGTTGAAATCAAACCTGGTGTTAAACATTGGCATGGTGCGCAAGAGGATAGTTGGTTTTCCCATTTAGCAATCGAAGTACCAGGAGTAGAATGTTCAAATGAATGGCTAGAAGCAGTCAGTGATGAAGTGTATTCACAATTAAAATCACATTAGAAGGAAATCATGTTTAAAAAAATATTGTTTATTTTTCTATTTACCCTTACTTTATGTGGATGTTCATCGAACATAGAACAACCCAAAGATTCAAATCCTTCTTACTCAAATAGAAGTATTAAAGTTATTTATTTTAGTTGCACCCATCATACTGAGAATGTTGCAAAAAAAATAGCCAAAGAATTAAATTGCCCCATTGAAGAAATTCTTCCTGAAACTTTATATAGTGATGAAGATTTAAATTATAATGTATCTTCTTCTAGAGCAAATCAAGAACAAAATGATCCTCAAGCAAGACCAAAAATCCAAAATACACTTGAACTTGATTCAGTTGACACTATCTTTTTAGGGTGTCCCATTTGGTGGGGAAAATTACCTAAAATCATCTACACATTTTTAGAAGAGTATTCTTTAGATCAATATACAATTGTTCCATTTTGTACATCAGGAAGTAGTCCAATTCAACCAACTATTACAGAAATAAAACAATTAGAACCTAATGCACAAGTATTCAATGGTAAAAGATTTGATGCGAATGCAAGTGAAAAAGAAATTCAAACCTTTATTCAATCTTTACATCTTTAGGAGGTACTATGGAATTTGAAAAAGTTATTAAAGAAAGATATTCAGTAAGAAAATTTAAAAGTCAACCTGTTTCACCCGAATTGATTGAAAAAATTCTTGAAGCAGGAAATTTAGCACCAACAGCTAAAAATAATCAACCACAAAAGATTTATGTTGTTCAATCCAAAGAAGGATTAGAAAAAATGGATTTATCAACCCCTTGTAGATATCATGCACCCGTTTGTTTCATCGTTGCAAGTGATAAAAACATTGCATGGTCTAAAGGTTCCCATTCAACAGCCGAAATGGATGCATGTATTGTTGCTACTCATATGATGTTAGAGGCTACCAACCTTGGAATAGATAATATTTGGATTGAAATGTTTGATTCAACCATTTTATCTAAAGAGTTTAATATTCCATCACATATAGAACCAATTTGTATATTACCTATGGGATATCGTGAAGATGGATGCTTTCCATCTGTAATGCATACAAAAAGAAAAAAATTAGAAGAGATTGTGGAATATAGATAAATCAAATTTTCTAAAATAAAAAGGTAGTTACTTATATGATTTATTTCATGAAATTAAAACAAAAACCATTTCAAATGATACAAAAAGGAATAAAAACCATTGAAATGAGATTGAATGATGAAAAAAGACAATTATTACAAGTTGGTGATTTTATTGAATTTACTAATATTGAAACAAATGAAAAAATAAAAACGCAAATTATACAGATCTATTCCTTCAAAAATTTTTATGATTTATATTTCTACTTTGAGGATAAAACTAAATTAGGATATAATGAAAATGAAGTTGCTTTACCCTCTGATATGATTCAATATTATAAAGAAGAAGATATTGATAAATATGGTGTCTTAGGAATTGAAATAAAAGTTGTTTCTTCTAACGTGTAAAATATATATTTTGGCCCCATAATTGTAAAACTTTTTATGCAAGGAAACTAAAATGCTTACAGAAAATGAAAAATTACTTATAAAAAAATTTAAACATACTCGAATACCATCAGTGTATAAATTTGATCTTACTGATAATATATTATATATAGAACATGTTGATTTTGATTTGTGTACTATGCTTCTAAAAGGTAAAAAAGCAAGTAAAGAAGATGTTCAAAATGAAATAAAGGAATTCTCAATTTTTCTATCACAACTAGATGTCTTAAATTATGATGAATTTACACGAGATCATTTGAATTTACTTATAGAAGTAGTTAATATTTATATAAAAAATAATTTATAATTAACACAAACGTGCACTGATGATTTAAAATATGAAAAAAATAGTTAAACAAAATATTAAAATTTCAGATGTCATGACGTATAATGAGTTCCTTGAAAGATATTTAGTTAATCATGATGAATTTCTATTTTATTACAAAAATAAAACTATAAATCTTTGCTATGGTGAAGCTGGAAAATTTACGTATAATATAGTGGAAAATAACGTTTTGATTGAAGAAAAAGAATATAACAGCCCCAATGAGTTATTAAAGGACATGGAAATTGATCATATTAAATTTCCTGATTTGTGGTATATTTTAGAATAGAGTAAAAAATAGTAAACTTTATAAAAAATTAATTTAATCTTTTTAGATTAGAAGAACTTCATTTAAACAGTATCTATTCTAATGACCTTATATCTCTGGAGGGTATAAAATTATGAATATAAAAGATAAATTAATAGAAGAGTACCCATTAACAAAACAAGTAGAATTTCCTTTAGATTGTTTTGAAATAGATAAAGGAAAATATTTAATATTTTGGAATGAAATAATAAAAAAAGAAAACATAATAGAAGTATTGAATTATTTAGAAGACAAAAGTAATAATTCAAATTTTACTGAATATAAAACTTTTATTATTGTTGGTCATATAAAAGAAAAATTTAAAAAGAGTGATGTAGTTTATTTTAATGGTGTTAATCAATATGTGGTATTTTATTTGATGAATGATGTAACAAATGACATATATATGAATCCTTCTTGGACTTTTCCTTTAAAATTTAATTGTAGAAAATATATTAAAAGGATAAACGAAATTTTGAATAAATAACAAAACGATATTAGAAAAAGGATAGATATTTGTGCTATTTTTTAGTGATGATAAGTCAAACTTTATGAATGAATTTTCTGTATAAATAGAAAGTTTTAATCGTTACATTTGATTGTATGTTTATTTATACCTAATTACTTTAGACTTATCGAATCATTATATTTTTTAATAATCTATAATTTTGTGTGTTTGTATTTATAATTTAATACAACACACATTTTTTATTTTAGATACTAAAACACACATTGATTATAGTTTTATTGATAAATCAATTACTTTCATTTTGTAATTTTTAGATAACTATTCTTTAAATTGTTGACTAATCAACAATTTCATGATATACTTTCATTTGTGAAAGGATGTGCAATATGGAAAATAGATATAAAACATTCACTAATTTAATTGTTCATATTTCTCGTTCTATTCAAAAAATAAAAAACGAAGAAATGTCGCTTTTAGGATTCAAAGGAACACAAGTTCAGTGTTTATTTTCTCTTTATTCTTTAGAAGAAGGAGCAAGTACAACAGAACTAAGTCAAATCTGTAACGAAGATAAAGGAATGATGTCACGTACTATTAAAGAATTAATGGAAAAAAATCTTATTTATATGGATGAAAAGAAAGAACAAAAATATCGTAATCCATGGAAATTAACAGAAGAAGGTAAAAAAGTTTCAAAAATCATAACACAAAAAATTTCAAATATGTTAGAAAGTGCAAGTGAAGGAATCAGTGAAAATGAAAGGGGAATTTTATATGCTTCTTTATTAAAAATATCCAATAATTTAACAACTATTTGTGATAAATATGGAGGTAATCAATGATTAAAATTTTAATAGATAGTGCTTCAGATATTGTTCAAGAAGAAGCTATAAAAAAAGGAATCGAAATGATTCCAATGGAAGTACGTTTTAAAGATGAAGTTTATTATGATGGAGTAAATCTTTCTCATATTCAATTCTTTGAAAAATTAATTGAAAGTGATGAACTTCCTAAAACAAGTTTAATTAATGAATTTCGTTTTGAAGAGAAAATGGAGGAAATGATTCAAGGTGGCAACCAACTCCTTGTCATTACAATTTCTTCTAAACTATCAGGAACATATGATGCTGCTAGAGCAGCAGCCAAGAAATTTAAAGACCAAGTCTATGTATTAGATAGTTTGAGTGCAACAGCAGGAGAAAGAATATTATGTGATTATGCCTTAGAACTAATAAAACAAAATAAAAACTTTCAAGAGATTCAAAAAGAACTCGAAGCAAAAAAGAGAAAAATACAAATTTTAGCAGTAGTAGATACATTAAAATATTTAAGAAAAGGTGGTAGAATTTCTTCTATTACTGCTTTTGCTGGAGAAATGTTTTCTATTAAACCGGTCATTTCTGTTATTGATGGAGAAGTCAAAGTTGTTGGAAAAGCAAGAGGTAGTAAAAAGAGTAACAACCTATTAATGGAACTAGTCAATCAATGTGGTGGAATTGATTTTAAAATGCCTTATGGAGCTCTTTATTCAGGTTTAAGTAAGGAATATTTAAATAAATATTTAGTAGATAGTGAAATTTTATGGAAAGATTATGTAAGAAATATGAATGAAATTCCAACATACATGATAGGAAGTACAATTGGAACTCATGTTGGACCAAATGCTATTGGTGTTACCTTTTTTTCTAAATCATAAAAAATTTTAAAAAAAGATACATTCATAATGAAAAAGGTGTATAATAAATTGAAAGCATAGCTTTACTTATGAAGGAGATGATAAAATGAAGTCCTTTAAAAAAACTCATATCCAATCGATATCCCTTACGATTTTATTTGGGATACTATACGATTATTTTTATTTTTCATTGTATTCTTTGTTTTTTCATCTTTTTTTATCCATCGAATATTCTATTTATTTATCCTTAGGATTTATGTTATTCAATATCATTTTAGGAGAAGGTACTACACACATCCATTTTATCCATTCAAATGATGATATATCAAATAATGATAAAAAAGAAATTGACGAAAAATATATTCATCTTTTTCACCAATTAAAAGAAAAAGGAGAAAAAACATCTCATAGAATTCGTTCTGTTCAACTTCACTTTTTAGATAAGGAAAAATATTCTTTTTTATTCTTAGGTTCTCCAGCAGCAAATATTAATAATCAAATTTATTATTTAGGCAAACCAACTGTTGAAGAAGGAGAGTTTTGCGCTTTTTGTTCCCATGAACTTGGACATAGTGCTACCTTGAATTTTTCTATTTTAAAATTGTTTCAATTTACAAGTTTTTTATTATCAATTTTTAAAAAAAATATTCGCATGTTTACTTTTTTATGCATATCGGTTCAAAAAAAATCTAAGAAAAAAGGAACATCTATTTTTTTCTTTTCCTTATCTATTCTTTTTTTATCTCTTTATTTTCTTTTCACATTACCTGAAATTCTATTTTTAATGATTCCTCATCGTATGGAAGAATATAAAGCAGATGAATTTTGTGTTTTATGTGGATATGGGGAATGGTTAAAACAATTTTTATGGAATCATCAATATGAAACTTCTTTTACAATGAATTTGTTAGATTCTTTTGAGCATCCTCTACCTAAAAAAAGAATGAAAAGAATATGTCAATTAGAAAATCTTCCTTTAGAATATATTGATTATATATTTGATGAACAGGGACATGTTTTAGTAAAATATTTAGGAAAACAAACAAAGTTAGTCATTCCATCGTTTGTTGAAGAAATTGGAAATGGAAGAAATGCCATCTCACATTCTGTTAAACATGTAAATTGTGCGCAAGCTACTATTATCCATTCTTTTGCTTTTGTCTCAACACAGATTGAATTTATTGAGGGTAAAGATATTCAAGTGATTGAAAATAAATCTTTTTTTAGATCTTTTCATTTAAAAGAGGCCATTTTTCCTTCTGTTATGGATATTCATTCATGTGCTTTTTTAGAAAGTGGAATAGAACAAGTAATAGTATCTTCTTCACTGGTTCAAATGGAGGATTTTGCCTTCGCAAATTGCAAAAAGTTAAGAGAAATAAAAGGATTAGATTGGAATCACATTGAAAAAATTTCTGGAAATTGTTTTTCAAATGATAGTTTGTTAGAAGATTCAAAAATGTTTCTTCAAGAAGCAAATGATGTTGGAATTGAAATTCCCAATGGAACCATATATGTTTCAAATGATGTTATAAAAAGTAACAATTCAATTACAAAATGTGTTTATGTTCCTTCCACAGTTCGCTTTATGGAAATTCATCATCCGACCATATGGATTTTAAATCGAAGTTTGTTAACATTTAAATTAGGTATCAGTGTTTCATCAGAAGAAGAACTTCTTCAATGTATTCTTCAAAAATATCCATATGTATTTTTATTCTTCCCTTTACAAAGAAGAATAGAATCAATACAACCTTTATCTTTTCAAGATATTGTTGAATTTTACAAACATATTCAGCTATCCTATTCATTCACCTATAAACAAATTCAAAACGAATCTTACATTTTTGTTTTAAATTTCCTTGCAAAAGAATCTTTTTATACCCATTTGTTTCAAACTTGGATAGAAAATGAACAAATACAAGAAATGACATTAGCTATTTTTAAAGATCATATCGATGAAGTATCTTTTCTTTTATCGATGATGGAAAAAAAGAAAATCACAATTCATTTGATAGAAATAGAGAAAATAGACTTTAAATCTTCATTTTTTATTAAAAAAACAAATCTTTAATTTTTAAAAATAAAACTAAATGAATTGACTTTTTATCTGTTTTCTAGTATAGTATTATTGTCTATGGAAATTGTCGCAGCGTCGAAAACGGTTACTTCGCAACGGAACTAAACAACCGTTTTCCAATTTTCTCGACATTTCCTTAGACCTAAAATTCATAAACTGCTTTTGGGCAGTTTTTCTATTTATCAAAAGGTGAATAAAATGTCAAAGTTTAATCAAAAACCTTCATCTATGACGTTAAATCATGAAATGGTGAAAGCATTCGCTATGAGTGATAAAGAGCGTCTAGTAACCATGGTTTTAACATCTTTTTTTCATGAAGAAAAATATTATGGAGATAATTCTTTTGAAATTATTTCCCTTAGCACAAAATTAATTCAAGAGCATGAAGCAAAGTTTGTTGCGCAATTAGCAATTTATGCACGAACAAAAATGAATTTAAGAAGTGTTTCTCATGTTTTGTGTGCTATTTTAGCTCATGAAATTGAAGGAAAAAAGTATGTGAAAGAAGTTATTAAGGCTATTGCTATTCGTGTTGATGATTTATTAGAAATACTTTCTTATTACATTTTTTCTTATGGAAAACCCATTCCTAATGCTTTGAAAAGAGGCATTGCTATACAAATGAATCAATTTGATGAATATCAATTTTCTAAATATAATGGAAATAAAAAAGCACTCTCTTTAAGAGATGTTTTAATACTAACCCATCCAAAAGCTAAAGATGAAGCACAAAACATTTTGTTCCAAAAAATCTTGAATAAAACTTTAGAAACTCCATACACATGGGAAACAGAACTATCTAAAAATGGAAATAACAAAGAAACATGGGAAAAGTTAATTGAAAGTAGAAAAGTTGGATTAATGGCACTAATTCGTAATTTAAACAACATTTTAAATGTAGGACCCGATAATTTTTATCTCGTCATAGAAACACTGATCAACCTAGAAATTGTTTTAAAAAGTAAAATCCTTCCATTTCGATTTTATGCTGCATATCTCATGGCAAGGGAAAATCCAAACTGTACCCCATTATTACTAGATGCATTGGAAAAAGCACTAAACATCAGTATCCAAAATGTTCCAAAATTAGATGGAAAAACTTTGATTGCAATTGATACCAGTGGTTCTATGTGCTTTCCAATTTCTAAGAAAAGTAAAATGACTTTTTCTAACATTGCAAATTTATTTGCCGCAATGATTCATAAAATTTGTGATGATCCTATTATTGTTTCTTTCTCTTTAGATCTTGTTGTTCAAAAGCTTTCTTCTAAGAAAGGCATCATTGATAATGCAACTTCCATTATCGCTGATGGAGGAGGAACAGATTTAACTTTACCTTTGCGATATTTATTAAAACGTAACATTGTTGTCGATCGTATTATTTATTTATCAGATAATGAAATTAATGCAAGTTTTAATAGAGGAGATTTAAAACCAACCTATTCATTTCTTACTTTTTCAAATAAAACCACCACTTGTCAAGAATTTTTAGAAGCCTATCAAAAGAAAATCAATCCCAATGTTTTTTTTCATGGAATTGATTTACAAGGATATGGAACGCAACAATTTCGCGGAAAAAATGTTGAAATAATGGTTGGATGGAATGAAGAAGTTTTATCCATGATAAAACTTGTTGAAGAAGGAACAAGTCATATGATTTCATCTGTTGAAAACATACAAATCCAAACAAAATAAATTCATCAATAATAGAGGAAAAGATGGGAATTAAAAGATTCACTAAAATTATCGCTATAGTTATTGCATTATTCTTAAGTACCTTTTTTGTTGGATGTAATCCGAATTCATCAAATAAAGAAATAGATGCATTTCCCATTATGAATTATATTCAAGATACCTATACAGGTTATAGCATTCAAAAGAAAGATGTAACTCTTATCAAAGAAGAAGAAAGAGTTGAATATATTTATCATTCAATAGATACATTTTATGATCTTATTCAAAGTGAGAAATACTATATTGCAAGTGATCAAAAGTACCACAAAGCAAGAATGAATACAGAGGATACAAAACTAGCTTCTTTGATTGAAGAGGATAAAGAAATTATCGCTTTATTACTCACAGCACAATTTACAGATGTTCAAAATGGAACCTATATAGGAGTAATGAACTCCATTCCTTTTGAAGTAAAACTGGAAAATAATCAATTAATATTATTTTATAATCAAGAAACTTTGCAATTTAAAACTTCTTGTAAAGTGACTTTTCCCACCAATTTTGTTGATGATACCATCATTACACCACCTCAAGTTGACCCTATTCGAACGGAACTCATTGATGAATTTATTCAAAAAATGGGGACAAATTTTACGATTAATATTACGGGACTTGGAATATATAAAAAGTGTGGAAATCTTACTTATTTAAAACAAGGATTAACTGAAAAATATCTTGAAGAAGAGGAAAATAAACAATATGTTTATATTTCTATATTAGGATCATGGCAAAAAAATTTTTTATCAGATTCACAAGATCAAAAGTTATTAAATCCTTATAATTATGTAGATGAAATCAAGAATAATTGTCGTTGGGAAAATTATGATAAAGCAACAAATACATTTATCGGCATTCTAAATTATAAAAATAATTTGTATGATTTTTCTATAAAAATATTAGCTGACCAAGCAGAAATTTTTTTTCAAATGCCGATTGGTCCAATGAAAGCAACCATTTTTTCTTTAGGAATAACTGAAATTGTTTTACCTCAAAACTATAAAGATAATACCATTGAAGAAATTTTTTAGATGAATGAAAACATTGTATAAAAAGAAAAACTATCGTATAAAAATGAATGATTTAGTTTCAATTTCTTTTCATATTTATTGAATCTTTTGGATAAAATTTTTCACGATAATTCTCTGATTTTCATTTATAGTCTATATGAATGACTAACAAAAATTTCCTATTTATGGAGGCGATATTTATGATTTATGTTACTGGAGATATCCATGGAGATGCAAATCGATTCTTGCCCATCTTACTTCCTCATTCAGAAGAATGGACAAATGAGGATTATTTGCTTATTTGTGGTGATTTTGGTTTTTTGTTTGAAGAAAAAAGAAGTAAAGAATATTTTTCAAAACAAAAAGTATTAGATGAACTAGAGAAAAAACCATTCACGATTTGTTTTTGCGATGGTAATCATGAGAATTTTCCTCTCCTTTTTTCTTATCCTGAAGAAGTATGGCATGGAGGAAAAATTCATAGAATTCGAAAAAATATCATCCATTTAATGAGAGGGCAAATATTTTATATTGATGGAAAAAGTTTCTTTGTAATGGGTGGCGGTTATAGCCTTGATCGAGACCAAAGGACATTAAACGTCTCCTATTGGGAAGAAGAACTTCCAACAAATGAGGAATATCATGAGGCATCTAACAATTTAATGCGTGCCAACATGAGCGTGGATTATGTCTTAACTCATGTTCCACCCAAACGCGTTATGCTCTTATTGATGGGGAAATGCAATGACAATGAACTTGAACTGAATGGCTATTTAGATTGGGTCGCTTCTGATGTTCACTTTAAACAATGGTATTTTGGACATTTACATCAAGATTTACTCATTCACAATCAATATCAAGCGCTATATTTTGATGTTGTTTTGGTTCGATAATCAAAAT
Source organism: uncultured Bacilli bacterium (assembly GCA_947627395.1). GTDB lineage: Bacteria > Bacillota_I > Bacilli_A > ML615J-28 > CAG-698 > CAKOMG01. The sequence continues at coordinate 12,449 of CANQVW010000026.1, forward strand.
AGTTTAGAGTTTTAAACGCTCTAAACTTTTTTTCTTGATTCTTGAATATTCAAAACAAAACAAGAATAAAGTATAGCCAAAATAACAAACTTGTGATATAATAACTCTACAAGAGTTGTATGAGGAGGAAGAATGAAAGAACAAAAACAAATGCCCTTACATATTGCCATTATCATGGATGGAAATGGAAGATGGGCTAAAAAAAGAGGCTTACCCCGAAGCTTTGGACATAAAAAAGGAGTAGAAAATTTAATTCGTATTGTTCGTTATTGCTCTGAATTACAATTAAATTGTTTAACTCTTTTTGCTTTCTCCACAGAGAATTGGAAAAGACCTAAAGAAGAAGTAGATTATTTAATGCAATTACTGAATGAAAATTTAGATGATGTTGAAGATAAATTAAATCAACGAAATATTCGTTTAAAAGTCATTGGAGAAAAAACCAATTTATCTTCTGAACTTCTTCAGAAAATTCAAAATGTGGAAGAAAAAACAAAAAATCAGACAGGAATGATGTTAAATATTGCTTTTAATTATGGATCACAAGATGAAATCATTCATGCAATGCAAGAACTAGAAAAGAATCATGAATCCATAACAAAAGAAAATTTAGAAAAACACTTATATACCAAAGATTGTCCACCCGTTGATTTGTTAATTCGAACCAGCAAAGAATATCGCATCAGTAATTTTTTATTATGGCAAATTGCGTATAGTGAATTTTATTTTAGTGATGTTTATTGGCCATCTTTTGGAAAAAAACAATTAGACAAGGCGATTAAAGCTTATCAAAAAAGAGATCGTCGTTATGGAGGCTTAACCAAAAAGGAAAAGTAATATGAAAAGTGGTACAAAAAGATTTATTACAAGTCTAGTTTTACTTGCCGTTTTAATCCCAGCAATTTATTTTGGAGGTATATATTTCCTTTTCGTTTCATTAATCATGAGTGTACTTGGATCTTATGAATTAATGAATATGTTTTACCAAAAAAATCCTAAACTAAAGTGGTTACGTTTTGTGATTCCTGTTTTTTCAGGACTCATTGTTCTTGCTATGTTTTTAGGTGTTGGAACACAATTATTCAATGATAATCAAAGTTACTTCTTTCGCTTTAATGGTTCTAAAATCTTCATTGAACTATCCGTAATTCCTGAAAACATTAAAGCTCCTTATCAATTTGGTGCAGGAGTTTTACTAGCAATTGTCATCTTAATGATTGGCGTGATTTTTTCAATGTGTTTTATTATTTTCACTCCAAATACAACATCTCAGGATGTTATGGCTTGTATTCTTACTCTAGTTTATGGTGGATTAATGGTTGCATTTGCATGCACATTAGAATACATTTGTCCAATATTAGGGAAAACAACGCAAATCAAACATATTGCTGGAAGAACATTAGGGTATGTTTACGTCGTTTCTGCTGCAACAGATGTTTTTGCTTATCTTGTTGGCAGTCGATTTGGTAAACATCGTTTATGTCCCCAAATTAGTCCAAAGAAAAGTGTTGAAGGTGCTATTGGTGGACTTGTTTTAGGAGGAGTATTAGGAACAGTAGCAGGATATTTATTTAAAGTCATACCTGTTTCAAGTTCTTTTTCTACCTTAAAAAATATAGGAATTGTATGTATTTTCTTCATCATTTCAATGATCTTATCTTGTGGTGTACAAATTGGAGATTTAGTTGCTTCAAAATTAAAAAGAAGTTATGAGATTAAAGATTATGGAAATATTTTCCCAGGACATGGTGGAATCATGGATCGTTTTGATAGTTTTATCTTTGCAGGAAGTTTATTCTTCATTATCATTCAAGTTGTTCAAATGATTGTGTTAGGAGTTATTTAATGAAAAATATTTATTTGTTAGGAGCAACAGGCTCCATCGGAACTCAAACTTTAGATGTACTTTCTTCCTTTCCAACAGAATATCGTTTAGTCAGTTTAAGTGTTGGAAAAAACATCCAACGTTTAGAAGAAATCATCCATCAGTTTCATCCAAAGTTTGTTAGTGTTCAAGAAGAAAAAGATTATTTATTTTTAAAGAAAAAATATCCTGAAATCATGTTTTCTTTTGGTGAAAAAGGATTAATAGAAGCAGCCACTTTTTCGATTCTAAAAGAACAAGAAGAAGAGGATGTCGTCATTAATGCTGTTGTTGGAATGATTGGACTTGTGCCTACCATTCAAGCGATTGAACATCATCGAACGGTTTTATTAGCCAACAAAGAAACTTTAGTTGTTGGTGGAGAAATCATTATGGATTTGGTTCAAAAAAATCATGTAACCTTACTTCCAATTGATTCTGAACATAGTGCTATTCTACAATGTTTACAAGGAAATCATGAAGTATCTAAACTCATCATTA